>NZ_JAQVZX010000094.1 GCF_028707975.1 Syntrophomonas sp. | reverse complement strand
TTGCCGAAGGAAAAGAACTGAGCCTGGAAGATGTAAGGCTGAAGCTCAAAGAAGCTCACCAGAACATCCAGCTGGAGCTGGATCATTTTGTCGATAACACCATGGAATATGCCAAGAAAGAAAAGGATCTCTTGATTGGTAATATCGATGTGCCGGTTCTGGATACCTATATGCTTAACCGTCATGTTCTGATAGTGGTGCGGGGAAGCAGTTATAAAGAAGACCTGAGAACGATAAGCTCGTATATTCAGGAGGAACAGCCGGTGTTAATCGGGGTAGACGGAGGAGCTGATGCGCTCCTGGAGTTTGGGCTTAAGCCGGATTTGATTGTAGGTGATATGGATAGTGTCTCGGACAGGGCATTAAGCAGCGGGGCGGAAATAGTGGTACATGCCTATGCTGATGGAACCGCTCCCGGTCTGGATAGGATTGAATCCATGGGTCTTAAAGCCAAAACCTTTCCTATGCCCGGCACCAGTGAAGATGTAGCCATGATACTGGCCTGGGAGTATGGTGCCAGCCTTATTGTGGCTGTGGGCAGCCACTCCAATATGATTGATTTTCTGGAAAAAGGGCGCAAAGGTATGGGCAGTACTTTTTTGGTTCGCTTAAAAGTAGGTTCCATACTGGTTGATGCCCGAGGAGTAAGCCAGTTATACAAGCAACACCTGCCCAGCAAATACCTGCTGCAACTGCTGGTGGCCGCACTAATTCCAATTACGGTAATACTGGCCGTTTCCCCGGCAACCAGGCCATTTTTCCGTCTCATCCTCCTGCAACTTAAGATTCTTTTTAATGTATGATAGTATTAATAATTCTGTTTGGGGTGTGAGCATTGATTGATCTGAGATATCATATTGCTTCTATTGTAGCCGTTTTTTTAGCATTAGGACTGGGCATACTCATAGGCAGTACTATAGTAGGGGATAACCTGCTCGTAGATCAGCAAAAGAAGATGATTGATCGCCTGGAGGGACAGTTTTATTCCCTGCGGGAAAGAGAAAGCGAACTGTCGGCTTCCAACCAGTATAAAGACCAGATCATCTCCAATTATGAGAACTACAGCCAGGCCTTGCTTCCTCCTCTGGTGAAAGAACACCTGACCGGATACCAGGTGGCTCTGGTAGTCACCGGCGGTAGTGATATACCAGCCGGTATGCTGAACGCCTTGTCTATTGCCGGGGCCAATGTGGTTTCCAAATCCGTCATTTTGTCTAATATCAGCCTGGATGAAGCGAGCTTGCGCCAGCGGGTACAGGAGTTTTATGGCCTGGAAAAAGAGGTTTCCCCCGATGTCTTAAGGCAGTATGTAGCCGCCAGTGTGGCCGCAGTTATAACGAATAAAGCCGACCCCGGGGTAATAAGCTTTTTACAGGAAAATGATTTATTGAAGTTCAGCGGTAGTAATACCATGCCCCTTAACGGGATAATATTATTGGGGGGTACCAATAACCTGGCCGGATTTTATGCGGCTAGTTTTGACCATACCTTGATTGAGTCGCTGGCTCAGCAAGGTTTAAAAATATTTGGGGTAGAAAACTCCAAAGTTACCTATTCCTATATGGAAGAATACCAGAAAGATAAAATCAGCACTATTGACAATGTTGATTTGAGTCCGGGGCAGATATCCCTGGTTTATGCCATGGAGGGTGAACCCGGTGATTATGGCATCAAAGTCACCGCCAAGAAGTTTATGCCCTCACTACCGGTAGAATCAGTGAATAAACAACAGAGGTAGTAGTATCGGAGGACGGAAGATGCCGCTAGTTAGAAGGGGTATTCCCAATTATATTTTATTATGCAAGTTCAGGTACAGGTACAGGTATGGGGACGGTTCTTTTGCCTGGCAGAACAGCCGGCATTATGAAGGGCAGTAAGATAATAGCTGGTAACGCCTAATAATACCCTAAAGCCCCATTATTTTCATCGGTGGTTGTGGCCTATGGCCATGGGGGGTTAATAAGAAAAGTGAGGCGTGAGGCGTAAGGGGTGAGGGGTTAATTGATTCCTACTACATCTTACTATTTCAGCACCTACTAACTCACTTTTCATCAGTGGTTGTGGCCCCTGGGCCATGGGTGGTTAGTAAGGAAAGTCATCAGTCAATCGGGCGTCAGGAACGGTAGTTCAGCGATGGTTAAACTATTGTTAAACCATCGTTCAACCATCGATTAGATATGAGGTAGTTCTGATGAAAAATATTACGGTAGTGATTCCTGCTTATAATGAAGAAGAACGGATCGGGGAAACCCTGCAAGCGGTGAAGTCTATTCCCGGAATTAGCCGGGTTATTGTAGTCAGTGATGGCTCAACCGATACCACCGCTTCCCGGGCACGCGAAGAAGGAGTAGAAGTTCTGGAGCTATACCCCAACCGGGGCAAAGGTGGGGCCATGAATGCGGTCTTGCCTTTTTTGAACCTTGAACAGCGGGAGTCGTCACTATCCGCCGAAGCAATGGAGTTGGGATTTGTACCCCAGCTTTCCACCCGGGAGCATACTGCAGAGTCTTCTGCCAATCTTCTGCTCCCCCAGCTTGGGGGAAAGGCTACAGATATTGTGGTTTTTCTAGATGCCGATCTGGGGGACTCAGCCAGCCAGGCCAGCCGGCTAATAGAACCGGTGGCTAATGGAATGGCTGACCTCAGTATTGCTTCATTTCCTCCCCCGCAGAAAAAAGGAGGATTTGGCCTGGTTAAAGGAACAGCGGCCTGGCTAATAAGTAAGGTTGGGAAAATGGAGGCCAGAGCACCGCTTAGCGGGCAAAGGGCTATGACCCGGGAAGTGCTGCAGGCGGTTACTCCATTTAATGAAGGTTATGGGGTAGAGCTGGGAATGAGTGTAAATGCTCTCTTGCAGGGCTTTAAATTGTTAGAAGTACCGACTACCATGAGTCACAATGAAAGCGGGCGCGACTTGAAAGGCTTTTTACACCGGGGCCGACAGTTTTGGGATGTTTTAAGGGTAATTGGCGATTTGAGGAGGAAGGGCATTTGAATATTTGGCTTGTAGCCGGTCTGGCTGCAGTGGCCGGTGTACTCGCAGAAGGACTGATACTCCATTACCTGCTTCCCCTATTGCAGGAAACCGCTGCTACCAGGAAGAACTATCAGGGATGGGATATCCCGGTCAGTGCCGGTATCAGTTTCCCCCTGGCTCTTCTGCTGGTTTATACTATAATCCTGCTTTTTGCTCCGCTCTATGAGCAGCCGGTAAACCGGGAAATATACTTCCTTTTTCTTATGGGCATATTTGCTATTTCTCTACTAGGTTTTGCAGATGACATGTTGGGTCAAAGAGATACGCTGGGTTTTAAAGGCCATTTGGGTGCCCTGTTACATGGAAGAATGACTACCGGGGGATTGAAGGCGGCAGGTGGAGCTTTAATTGCCCTTTTTTTAGCTTTATCCCTGGCTTCAGGCTGGCCGGATATTATAGTGGATACTTTAATTATGGCTCTATTCGCCAATATGTTAAACCTTTTGGATTTACGGCCGGGACGAGCGGTTAAGGGTTTTTCCTTTTTCTTTTTCTTGCTGGCTTTCTTGGCCAGCTGGAAAATCAACTGGATTCTAATAGCTCCTTTATTGGGAGCTACTCTCTATTATGTGCATTTCGACCTTAAAGCCCTTGCTATGATGGGCGACAGTGGCTCCAATGTGCTGGGTTTGGCCCTGGGGTTTATGGCTGCCGGCAGCCTGCCTCTCAGCTTTAAAGTCGGAGTTTTATTCTTTCTGATATTTATGCATCTTATCACCGAAAAGTACTCTTTAACGCGAATTATAGAAAAAGTGGCTGTACTACGAAAAATAGACCAATGGGGAAGGGGGAAGAGTGATGGTAAAAGTGAAAAGACTAGTTGACACCTTCATCCGCCTGGTGGAGACGGCTTCCGTATCCGGAAGGGAATCTGCCGTAAGGGATTTGCTCCAGCAATGGTTTCAGCAGCGAGGGCTGACGCTGGTGGAAGATGAGGCCGGACAAATACTGGGGGGTGATTCCGGCAACCTTCTGCTGCAAATCCCGGGAACTATGGAAGGTCCCACGCTTTTATTCGCCGCTCATATGGATACGGTAGAGCCCGGAATCGGGGTTAAGGCCGTAGTCGATGAAGACGGTTTTATCAGAAGTAAGGGCAATACCATTTTGGGGTCGGATGATAAAGCGGCCATAGCCGTTTTGCTGGAAGTATTTGATATTTTAAAGGAAAAGGGAATATCCCATCCCCCTTTGGAATTCCTTTTCACCGTAAGTGAGGAACAGGGCCTGAAAGGAGCCAAAGCCTTCGACTTTAGGCAGCTTAAATCAAAAATAGCCTATGTTCTGGATGCCGGTGACAAGCCGGGTGCTATTATTATCCAATCTCCCTGCCAGAATGAAATGGAATATACGGCTTTGGGCCGAGCTGCCCATGCGGGCATAAATCCTGAAGATGGCCTAAATGCCATACAGCTGGTAGCTAATGCTCTGGTCGCTATGCCCTGCGGTCGTATCGATGATGAGACTACCTGTAATTTCGGAGGAATAGAAGGGGGAACCGCCCGCAATATAGTAGCTGAATTCTGCCGGGTAAAAGGCGAGGCCAGGAGCTTGAGGCGGGAAAAGCTGGACCTTCTAAGCACTGAGCTTAAAGACATCTTTATAGCGGAAGTGGAAAAAAGGGGAGGAAAGGCTGAGGTTGCAGTGAGATTTCTCTACCCGGAGATCAGCCTTGATGAGAACGAAGAGGTAGTTCAACTGGCGGCCCGGGCTGCCAGTAATATCGGACTTAAGCCTCACTTGCTCAGTACCGGCGGCGGCAGTGATGCCAGTATAATAAACGGGCAGGGTATTCGCTGTGCCAATCTGGGCGTAGGGATGCGGGCCGTGCATACCTGTAATGAACATATCAGTATTGAAGATCTGGTCAATGATGCCCGCTGGGTACTGGCCATAATTGGGGAAGCTGCCAGGATAGGAGAATAACAAGCGCCGGCTAACGCACTTTTCATCAGTGGTTACATCCTTTGGGCAGGAGAGGATAATAAGCGTTGGCCACCGGAAGATAGGAGAGTAAAATGATTGCCATAAAGCGGGGGAAAATACTGAAGGAGCTCTTTGCTCGTCCGGGAATTAAAGGTTATTTAATTTCTATTGACGGTGAAGAAGCCCGCTCTATAGTATATCCGGAACTGGTGGGGGAGATCCTGCCGGGAGATGAAGTGCTGGTTAATACTACGGCGGTTGAACTGCAACTGGGCAGCGGCGGTTATCATTATGTTATTGCCAGCTTGCAGGGAAGGAACCGGGAATTGACCCCAGGCGGGCATATAATGAAATTGCGTTATACTCCTATGCAGCTAAAAGTACTAAGCGTGGAGGAAGAAGCCAGCCCTTTTCACCAGGTGATGCAGGAAGCAGATAGCCTGGAGAATACTCCGGTACTGGTGTCCAGCCTGCATTCCATGCTCCTGCCTTTGTGTTTGCAGCTAAAGGAAAAGGATAAAGAGCTCAGGCTGGCCTATATTATGACCGATGGGGCGGCCTTGCCGCTGGCCTTCAGCCAGGTGGTGGATTATTTGAAGAGGGAGGGTCTGCTGCAGGCTGCGCTAAGTGTGGGACATGCCTTCGGAGGCGACCTGGAAGCCGTAAACATATACTCCGGGCTTTTGGCCGCTCGCCATATATTGCAGGCTGATATAATAATCGTAGGCATGGGACCGGGAATAGTAGGAACCGGAACCAAATGGGGCTTCACTGGAATAGAGCAGGGGGAAATCCTGAATGCGGTTGAAGCTTTGGAGGGCAGGCCAGTAGCCGTACCCCGCATTAGTTTTGCGGATAAGAGAAAGCGTCATCAAGGAATAAGCCATCATACCCTGACGGTTCTTTCCCGAGTTTGTCGGGTTAAGGCCCTGGTACCCTTACCTTTGCTGGAAGAAGAAAAAATGGATTTTTTATGGACGCAAATCAGAGAGGCCGGGTTGTTGGATAAATACCATTTTATTGTTGAAAATGAACCAGGAATTCTTGATTTGCTTAATAACAGCAGTTTTAAGGCCAGCACCATGGGCCGGGGGGTGGAGGAAGAAAAGGAATTTTTTCTGGCCCTGGGGGCGGCTGCTCAAGCAGCCCTCCGTTTGTACCAGCAAGATTAATTCTCCTCAATGCAGATGCAGTCGAATGAAATCTTGCAAACGGGTATCCGGGGGATAGGCTTTTAACAGGGCCAGGAGCTCCGGAAACTTACCGTAAAAAACTATGCTATTTTTGCCTACGCTTATACTCATGAATTACCACCTCCCTGGCAGTTTATGCCGGGATTAGGCAAAATATGCGGGAGGAGAAGCTTATGGATTTGGAAGAAAAGACCCTGGCTTCCCGGGAAATATTCCAGGGACGCATTATAAAGGTCAGGGTGGATCAGGTCCTTCTGCCCGATGGCAGCGAGAGTAGCCGCGAAATTGTGGAACACTCCGGGGCGGTAGGTATTGTAGCCATAGATGAGGAAAACAATCTATGGATGGTACGGCAGTATCGCAAGGCTCTGGAAAGGGTTTTGCTGGAGATACCGGCGGGAACTTTGGAAGAAAACGAAGAACCGCTCGAATGTGCCCGCCGGGAGCTGGAGGAGGAAACCGGGCTGCAGGCTGCAAAATGGCAGAAAATCTTGAGTTATCATAGCGCCCCCGGTTTTTGTGATGAAAAGCTCTTTTTATTTATGGCCCAGGGCTTGAGCCCAGGAGAAAGCAGTTTAGACCGGGATGAATTCCTGGAAGTGAAAAAAGTACCGCTGAAAGAGGCCTATGAGATGATCTTTAGCGGAGAGATTATTGATGGCAAGAGCATAATAGGCATACAATATGCCTGCCGGTTGCTGGGTTGCTAAAAGATGAACCGCAAGACTTCGCCGGGTGTTGCCCATGCAAAGACCGCGAGCGGTATATTTATACAAGCCAATGAATATTTACTTTTTGCA
>NZ_JAQVZX010000093.1 GCF_028707975.1 Syntrophomonas sp. | reverse complement strand
TTAAAACAGCTTCCCCCGATAAATTCCCGGAGAATGGAATTGGCGGGAACCGCATCCGGTGCTATGGGCTTAAAATGGCTGGCAAATTGCAGGAGATAGCGTGCCGCCACATACTCCGGGTATTCCGGGCCAATCTGCCGCAGCAGAGGTTCAATATAGGGCTTTAACACTGATAATTCATAAACCAGAGAGGAATTGAACATAATATCGGCATTTTCTTGGAAAGAAAAGATATTCCTTTCCTCTCCTCGCCTAACCGAAGGCCACCTCTTAATGGTATCCCAAGCATTATAGCCTCTGGTTCTGGCATCACGGACTATCCGTCGCACCAACCTGCTGTCCGTGGTGGGAATCCGGTTGCTGTAATCTATATTCAACTGAGTTAGAGCGCTGATATATATTTTGAATTTCTGTTCTGCCAGAATACTCCAGGTCAGGCGCTCATTCAGACCATGAATACCCTCGATAATTATAGGTTCTCCTATGGGAACCTTCATGGTAATACCTCTTGCTTCGCAACGACCCTTAGCAAAACTATAGATGGGAATTTCCACTTCATCCCCTTTGATCAACCGCCCCAGATGCTCATTGAACAAATCGACTTTCAGGGCTTCCAAAGCTTCAAAATCATAGTCGTTATTCTCGTCCCGCGGTGTCAAGTCGCGGTCAACAAAATAGTTATCCAAGGACAGGACTACCGGCTTCTTCCCGTTTACCCGGAGCTGTATGAGCAAGCGTTGGGCAAAAGTAGTCTTGCCGGAAGAAGATGGCCCTGATATCAGCACCAGGCGTATATCCTTGTCACTGCAAATCTGGTCGGCAATAAAAGCAATCTTCTTTTCATGCAAAGCTTCATTAACCCGGATTATATCATTAATATCTCCAAGTTCAATAATATCATTAAGAGCTGCCACATGAGGAGTTTCCAGCATTTCGGCCCAATTTTTGGCCTCCTGAAATATACTGGCCAGTTTTTTTTGCTCCACATAAGGCCGCAATGAATTGGGGGAACTCAACTCCGGGGTTTGTAAAATCATTCCCGGTGGATATTCAAACAGACGAAACTTTTTCAACATCCCCGTTTCGGGAACCATAAAGATGTAGAAGTATTCGTAAAATCCATCAAGCTCGCTTACTTGGACCTCATCTACATTCCGGTGGGCCAGGAGTTTCACTTTGTCTTCCTCCCCCTGATCCCGAAATATCTCCTGGGCTCTTTCTTTCTTTATCAGCAATCTCCTAACGGGCAGATTAGCCTCTACGATTTCCCGCATTCTTTTTTCGATGGCTTCAATCTCTTCTGCCCGCGTGTCCTCATTCAAAAACTCGCATAACAAGCCATTGGACAGAGAGTGTTTTACCGTCAGCACCCGTTCAGGAAACAAATCACGCGCTGCCTTCATCAACAGAAAGCTCACACTGCGGCGGTAAATCCTAACTCCGATTTCACTATTTATATCCACCAACTCTATAGCACAGGAGCTGGTAAAGCGATAATTCAAATCTCGTAAGCGATTGTCAATAATTATTGCCATTGCCGGATAGATTAATTTCTTCTCCATTTTCTTCAGCAATTCGACTACGCTAGTTCCTGCCGGAACATTATATGAACCTATTCCTTTTATCCTTACTTCGACTCCAGCTGTCTCCAGTCGCGCAATGGCCATTTTTTCCCCTCCTCAATCTTCTCCTCCTGACCCTTATTTCATTATATATTATTCGGGAGAAAATTGCTGACAGGCCCTTTGCCATCGAAAGGTTTAAGCAATAAAACAAGACTCCACTGCCAAACCCCGTTATTTTGCATAAGCTTTGTATAAACATTAAAGCGAGCGTTGGCTAAGCATGGATGCAACAGTAAATCGTTTTCCATCCAGCTTGACAGAAGAATCTATCTTGCTTACCATAAATTTGGAAGGAGAGAAAAAGAATGAATGTCTTCACCAATCTCTTCAAGGAAATAAGCTTCATGAAACTCTTGAAAGCCCTGGAAGATGGCCTTGCTTCCACCGGTCGCGCCCTGAGTGGCAGCAAAACACCCAATATAGCAAATTCCTTACCAACAAGCAACAAGAACCGCCCTTTCAGCGATATTATCAAAGAAGCCAGCCAGGCTTATGATATTCAGGAAGAAGTTATTAGTGCCGTAATCAAACAGGAGTCATCTTACAATCCCCGGGCGATTTCTTCCTGTGGAGCTCAGGGTCTCATGCAATTGATGCCAGGCACAGCTAGAAGCCTGGGGGTAAGAGATGCCTTTAATCCGGAAGAGAATATTATGGCGGGAACCCGCTATTTGAAAGAAAAACTGGATGAATTCAATGGCAGCCTGCCGCTGGCCCTGGCAGCATACAATGCTGGTAGTGGAGCCGTTAAGAAATATGGAGGTATTCCCCCTTATAAGGAAACTCAGGCTTATGTTAATAAGATAATCAAGTCTATAGACCACCTGGCCTAAAGATTAAGGGCCGCTATAAAGCGGCCTTTAAGCATCGTAAGAAACTGTGGAACAGTTTCAACTCACCACTGCAACGAGGCTGGGGATTAGAACCCGCCGCCTGTTTTGTTATTTGTTAAGCAACCCGACCGCTTAGCACCCTGCGGGCACCACTGATGTTCGCTTCGCTCACTATTAAGGATGCGGGGGGCATATTTCGCCTCGTTATAAAAACAGTCAACATTTATTCTTCGCTTAATATCTCGGAACGCTCTCCCAACCAATAAGCTATTTCTGGGAAAACTTGCATGCGGGCAGTTTCACCCAAAACCAATCCCCCGTGACCTACTGGGAACTCCATATAGGTTTTATCATTACCCCCCAGATAGGTTAAGGCAGCTGCGGTCTGGTGCGGCATAACGATATGATCCCGCAAACCCACCATAGCCAGAATATTAGCTTTGATGCGCTGCAACTGTACTCGCTTGCCCCGTAGTATCACCTGATTTTTAATGAGCTTGTTCCCCTGATAGAAGTCTCTTATCCAATCTCGATAAGCACCACCAGGAAAATTAACATTATCGCTCGACCATTTGTTGAGCACCTTCCAAAAATGAACGGATTTTCCTTCCTCCAAAGTCTTCCATAGGCGAGTATAAGTACCCCAATAATTGGCCATAGGATTCAGCATCCTGGTTCCCCAATCTATGAAAGACTTGGGGACCAGCTCCATGGTATCAGCTATACGGTCCGGGTCATAACCTGGGGCTTTAAGCCATACATCATAAGTTCCGGCCCGGTTGAAATCGATGGGAGCCGCTAGGTAGACCAGGTTTTTTAAAACCGGCCGGTTAAAAAGGGCCGCATACAATGTAGACATGGTTCCACCCATGCAGTAACCGATAATGCTTATTTCTTTGGAACCGGCACTGCGCGCCACCTTCCGGGCAGCCGTGGCAATATAGTCATAAACCAGATCAGCATAGGTAATATCTCGATCCTCCCATTCAAATTCTCCCCAATCCAGCAGGTATACATCAAAACCCTCGTTTACCAGGTACTCCACCAGACTGGATCCCGGAGTCAGATCCAATACATAAGGCCTGTTAATAAGAGCATATATCATTAATACCGGGGTGCGATAGCGGCGCTCACTGCTGGTCTGATAGTGATAAAGTTGTGCTTTGTTCTTGGTCCACAAGGTTTCCTTGGGCGAACAACCAGTAGCAGGTCGGGGATCATAGCTTAGGATCTCCCTCCACCTGGTGGTGGTCATAAGCCAGTGTTCCCAGTTTTGTTGCAGTATTTCGCCAGCTTCACCAGGCGAATGCGCTTGGAAAATGCGCTCCATATCATTACCCCCTCTTGGCTAATTATTCCGTCGTAGTCTTCTTGCTTTTTCGGGCCGCCGGTTTGGGCTTAGCCTTAAGTTCCAGCAGGGAAGCCTTCATTTCTTCCATAGCCAGTTCCAGACCGCTAATCTTATCTAACAGAGCCTCGGTAATCTTAATTTGCTGGTTCATTTGTTCAGCCAGGCCAGCCTCCACTTCGCCTGATACATTAGCTGGCACCGGAGTAATACTTTCCAAAATAGCAGCAGTATCTTCCTTCAAATCATAAAGTTCTGTAAATAATTCTTCATCCAGATGATCCACCTTGTTCTCCAGAGCCGTGAGCATTTTCGCCACACGAGCAGTATCCCGATGGGAGGAGAAAGGCAGAGTTTCGGCAATATAGTTGGAAACCTCGTTTTGTAGTTTGAGATATTGCAGATAGCTATTGAGTATCACATCAACGCTATTGGCAAACATGGTGGTTTCAACCGCCTTTCGCGTAATAGCGGTCAATGCCTCCTCACTAACAAAATACATATTCTTCCATGCCTTGAAGGGATTGAACATGAGTACCTTCAAATCATCTTGTTTAATCTCATCACTCATAATATCATTACTCATCAAATTTCCTCCTTCGATTATGTAATGTATCAATATCAAGGGCAGGTTTCCCCAGATACTTCAACGGTTTAAGCATAACCTTAAGGATTTATTGCTTAATAATTACCGATTCAAGCTGAAAACCTGCTGCCTTTATCTCCTCAACAATTGACCGCGAATCTACTGTATCCAGGCGAATAATCAGAAGTGATTGTTCGTCTTTTACTTCCATGCGAACCAGGCTTTCAATCTTAACTTTAAAGCGCGACAAGACTTCTCCCAATCTTAGCAAAACCTGGGCATCGTCATCTACCCGCAGGCAGAGGCGAGTACCCCGGCAATTTACACCCAGGATATAAAGAAATGCATCAGAAAGATCGCTTTGCGTAATTATCCCCACCATACGGCCTTCATCGTCAATTACCGGTAAACCGCTGATGCGATTGTCCCTTAATAATTTTGCCGCCTGTTCAATAAAAGCATCCTGATGAATGGTGATTAATTGCTGGCTTAGAGGGATAATATCCCTGACTCTCAGTTTACTTAGTTTTTGTTCTATTTCTTCGGGGAAAAATCGTGTAGCCAGGGATGATCTTTTGAGGCCCAATTCCGGCCGGGCGTTAAAATCCCTGCGGGTAACAATACCTATTAATTTACCCCGATCCAGAACCGGTACCCTTTGCAGGCTCTTTTCCTGCATCGAATGCCAGAGTTCTCCTACACAAGTATCTGGGGTGGTTGCATAGGGATTGGGAGTCATTCGGTCTTTGACTTTCACAACGGATCCCTTCTTTCCTGAAACTTTTTGAGAAATTCTGTAAAACTCTGAATTTATGATACTTCACTTATTTTACATAATCGTTTATTGTAGCCATAACTGTCAAGCGTAAAAGGAATCGTCCTCAAGCATTTTACCTCCTGTTCATCCCGTTTTTAAGCAAACTCCCTTAATACTGCACAACTGCAGGAAATACAATTCCTATATAGAATATTACTAAAGAGGAGGATGTTTTATGAGAAGAAAACGCCGTTTATTTGTTCTGTTTATGCTAGCAATTTTTCTCCCGGCAGTCTTAACCCCCTTGGATGCAGGTGCTTCCATAAGCTATATAAAAAATGGAGACTTCGCTAATCAGCCAGAATTTAATTCTTATGATGACATTAAGGCTATATCCCAAATCAAACCGGGGATTAACCGGCTTCTTGACTACAGCCAGGCCTATAGCCTCGACTATCCGAGCCATATGAATCTTGATGCCACCTTATCCCAGGTTAAAACCAGCCTTTGGGACGATAAAACCTGTATAGAAATCTATCGAGATGATTTTTCGCAAACGGTACATAATGCCGCCGCTTACCAGTACTACAGCAACTGCTTCCTGAATAATCGCCAGGATCATCAAATTCAGGAGAACCGTAGCATTAACATAGCTGGTAGCAAAGCGCATCTCTTGAGATGGCAAAGAAATAAGTTGTCCCGGGTAGCGGGAGATAAGAACTACTATATGAGCGTGGAAATCCCCCGGAACTTTAAAGAAGTTTATACTATATTGATAAAATCCAGCTCTCCGTCAGAAAACTTTCTGCCGCTGGTAAAATCATTCAGCTTTATTGATAAGAAAGGCTCCAGCCAAATTAGTACCCGCTTCAAAAAAAAGGATAAAGCTTGGAATGAGGAGACAAAAGCTTTTTATGAGCAATACTTTGGCCCCGGCGCCAGCTTGCAGTGGGGTATATTTGAAAACTCAGCCCCGGCTAGCATGGATTATCTGAATAAACTGGAGAACAATCTGGACTATAGTTTCGATTTTCTGGTTATTTACAAAACTTTTGATGCCCCTTTCCCTCTGGAAGAATTGCACAAGGCCTACGAAGAACAGAAGTATGTGGAGTTAACCCTGCAAACCATGTGGTATAACCAGGACAACAGCAGTGTAACTTATGACATTCTCAATGGCCATTACGATGACTTTTTTCAGGACTATGCTATAAAAGCCCGTCAATTCGGGCACCCCATCCTTTTCCGGCTCAATAACGAAATGAATGGGGATTGGTGCGTATACTCCAGTTACTACAGTTCCAAAGATACTGAACTCTTCAAGGCCGCCTGGCGCTATATATATAATATATTCCAGCAGAATCAGGCGGATAATGTAATCTGGGTGTGGAATCCCCACGACATTTCCTTTCCCGGATTTATGTGGAACCACAGCCTCAACTATTTCCCCGGGGAGGAATATGTGGATGTTATAGGGCTTACCGGTTATAATACCGGAACTTATCATCAGGGTGAAATCTGGCGTGGCTTCAGGCAAATATATTATCCACTTTATGAAGAGTACTGCCGCTATTTTGATTATCCGTTCATGATAAGCGAATTTGCCTGCAGTTCAGTCGGTGGCAACAAAGCCCTTTGGATTGAGGAAATGTTTGCTCAAATGGGAAAGTACGAGCGGATCAAAGTAGCCATTTGGTTTAACGGTGTGGATTTCGACCTGGTGGGCCGAGCGGCTAGAAAATATCGTTTGGACGAAAGCCCGGCCATAATCGAGGCTTTTCAGAAAGGTTTGCAAAGCTATAAACCTGACCCGAAAGGAAATAAAACCCGGCAATAAGTTTGATTAACGAGTCTTGTACCAAG
>NZ_JAQVZX010000092.1 GCF_028707975.1 Syntrophomonas sp. | reverse complement strand
TCATAAAATTATTTTTCCTAAGTATCCTCTATTTCTATTTTTTCTTTTTTCCCTTTACTCTTATTCTTATGGAATTGGCATGGGCAGTAAGCCCTTCCACCTCAGCCAGCTTCATTATTCCCTCGGCGTCTTCCCTTATTCCTTGCGGAGAATAATAAATAATGCTGGAGCTCTTCATAAAGGTGTCTACGCTAACCGGGGAATAGAAACGAGCGGTTCCGCCGGTGGGCAAAATATGGTTGGGACCGGCAAAATAATCCCCCACCGGTTCCGGGGTATCTTTTCCCAGGAAAATAGCCCCGGCATTGCGAATCCGGCTCAAATAATCAAAAGGATGCTCCACCATCAATTCCAGGTGTTCGGGGGCCACCAGGTTAGCCACCGTACAGGCCTGATCCATTCCGGGAACCAGTACCAACGCCCCGTAACTCTCCAGGGCCTGCCTGATAATATCCCGGCGAGAAAGTTCCTGCACCTGCTTCTCGATTTCCTCCCGTACCCGCTCAATCAAGGTCTCACTGTCGGTCACCAGTATGCTGCGAGCCAGTACATCATGTTCCGCCTGGGACATCATATCCGCTGCCAGGTAAGCCGGGTTGGCTTTCTTATCAGCAACTATCAGTATTTCGCTGGGACCAGCCAGCATGTCGATATTTACATCACCATAAACCATTTTTTTAGCGATAGTAACATAGATATTGCCGGGACCGCTTATCAGATCCACTTTATTAATATTCTCCGTACCATAGGCCAGAGCGAATACAGCCTGGGCACCGCCCATCTTATATATCTCCTCGATTCCCAGTTCAGCTGCCGCTACCAGAGTATAGGGATTCATGGAACCATCTTTAGCCGGTGGAGTCACCATAGCTATTTCGCTTACCCCGGCTACCTGGGCCGGTATGGCATTCATAAGTACTGACGAAGGGTAAGCCGCAGTTCCGCCGGGTACATATATACCCACCCTTTCCAAAGGCCGGTAAAGCTGTCCCAGTATATTGCCGCGCTCATCCGGTTCCATCCAGGAGTTCTTCAACTGTCTGTCATGAAAAGCAGCGATATTATCTATAGCCTGGTTTAGAGCAAATATGTAATCATCATCAACTGCATCATAAGCCGCCTCAATCTCATCTTCAGAAACCAGGAAGTTGCTTTCATCGATTTTTGCTCCATCAAACTTTAAGGTAAAGGCAAATATGGCCTGATTACCTTTCTCTTGCACCTGCCGGCCAATCTCTCCTACGCTATCTTCGTATTGTTTCATACTGGCATTACTGGCGGCTAAAAAATGCTTAAAATCCTCTGAAGCTCCATCAAATCTCTTTATATTCATCAAGCACTGCCTCCTGTACTTAATTTTTGCATGTTTTCAATCAGGGGTTGAATCTGCTGGTGTTTGGTGCGGTAGCTCACCCGGTTGCATATCAGCCTGGTGGTGGAATCCATTATTTTAATAAACTCCACCAGCCGGTTTTCTTTCAGGGTTCGCCCCGTAGAAACCAGGTCCACGATCATATCGGCCAGCCCCATCAGGGGTGCCAGTTCTATATTGCCATGCAGTTTTATAATTTCCACCTGCAGTCCCTGGCTGCGGAAAAAATTCTCCGCTATTACCGGAAACTTGGTGGCAGCTCGCTTGTAGTTCAAATCTTTAAGCGCTATATTTTTAATGGCCTCCGGTACCGCTACTACAAAACGGCAGTATCCATATTGCAAGTCCACCATTTCAAAAACATCCCGAGCCTGTTCCACAATTACATCCTTGCCCACTATACCAAGGTCGGCCGCTCCCTGTTCGACATAGGTAGGCACATCGGTGGGACGACACATGATATACTTTACCCGTTCTTTATCATAAGTAAATACCATGCTGCGACTTTTATCATCAATTCCCTCACCAGGCAGCTTTAATTTCTTAAAAACTTCCAGGGTGGGCTCTAGTAGAGTTCCTTTGGACAGGGCGATGGTCAGGTAATCATCATACATAGATTAATCCTCCAGTTATACAGTTTTCCCTTCCTTCCAGCTTTCTTTCCAGCTCCTGCCGGCTCTTTCCTTCTACATCTATTTCTACGGCAAAGCCCTGCTTCCTGAGTTCTTCCGCCTGAGCTATTACCGCCGCGAAGTCTTTCCCCCCCACCAGGTATCGAGGGGCTTCTTGCAAGGCCGGGTGCTTCAAAAGCAGAGCCAGGCGGTCCATTCCCAGGGCAAATCCTGTGGCCGGGCAGGGAAAGCCAAATTTCCCCAGCAAGTGATCATAACGGCCGCCACCCAACAGGCCGTATCCCAGCTCCGGGGAATAACCTTCAAAAACCGTGCCCGTATAATAATCCAGCCCGCGGAGAACTCCCATATCCACTACTATATGGTCAATCACCCCGCAAAGCTGCAAGGTTTCATATACTTCACGCAGTTCCTGTACTGCCGCCAGGGCCCGCCGGTTTTTTTCCACATAAGGCAAGCGGTCCAGGACTTCAATCCCCCCATGCAAAACAGGGAGTATGGCAATAGTTTCTTTGAGTTCATCATCAATGTCCAGGGATTCCAGAACCCGGGACAATTCCACCAAATCTTTATTTTCCACCAGGCTCCTGATACAGTCTTTCTCTTCCCGGTTTAAACCGCTTTCATCCAAAAGACTATTAAAAATGGCTATTTGATTGAGGCTTATTTTGAAATTATCCAAACCCATCTCTTGCAGCGCTTTGACCGCAATAGTAATCACCTCGGCATCAGCCCGTACTCCCTCGGCACCCAGCAATTCAATGCCGGCCTGCCAGAACTCACGGTATTGGGCCAGGTGAGGCTGGACATAGCGAAAAGAGTTGCTGAGATAATATAGTCTCTGCGGGAAAACCGCATCACGCAGATGGGTGGCAGCCAAACGGGCAATCCCCGTGGTCATCTCCGGGCGCAGGGAGAGAATGCCTCCTTCCCTATCCATAAAGAGGAAGAGCTCTTCCCTTATATTCCCTCCGGTTCCTATTTCCACTACTTCGAGATATTCAAAGGTGGGAGTCATAACCTCCTCATAAGCATAGCTGGCAAAAAGTGCCGCTGCCTTTTCTTCCATAAAACGGCGGACTTTTAGCTCCGGGGGTAAGAGGTCACGCAGGCCCCGCGAAATCTTTCTACTCTTCATTATTCTTCTCCCCGTTTAAATTATTTAATATCCTGCGGTAACCATCAGCACCATAATTAAGGCAACGTTTTACCCGGCTAATAGTGGCTGTGCTGGCTCCGGTATCCGCAGCTATTTCATTGTATTTGATATTCCCGGCCAGCAGTCGTGCTACTTCCAGCCGTTGTGACATAGCCTTTATCTCACTAACGGTACAGAGGTCATCCAACAGACGATAAGCATCCTCTTCGTTCTGGAGGCATAATAGAGCCTGAACCAGAAAATCAGTATGCTGGTCTTTCCAGCCAGGTGAAAATGTCATAATCATACCTCCCTACAAGAAGCAAAAAAAGCCTTACAATAGCCGGTTCTTATTAATCAAGAGTTCGAATCTGCAGCCCAAATACTCGGCAGCCCGCCGGGACATAAGCATCTTGGTCAAAAATATCTCAAAATACTCCATTACTGAACATACTTCGTTATCAATATCAATTTCCATACTTATCGTCTTTTCCTCTGGAACAACTACCAGCCGGGAATCAGTAACTGCATAATTAACCCTATCGCGCGGAGTAAAAGCTGACATCTCAGTTTTTCGCACCCGGGAGCGGTGTACATCAGACTTATCAGCCAAAATCAGAGCCGCCGCCACATTATTAATACTCTTCCCCTGAGCCTGTTCTTCATGATTGCCTATGGCTCCCATAATAGTCGCTATTTCCTCTGTATCCATTTCCAAGTCCAGCAAAAGATAAAAAGCCATAATAGCCCCGGACATACCATGCCCATATCGGTTAACCAGATTGCCGATATCATGTAAAAAACCAGCAATGGCAGCCAGCTCAGCTTCTCGTGCAGGAAAGTTCAGTTTTTCCAGAATCTCCGAACAAAGCTGCGAAGTTTGCTCGGCATGGTGCAGGTCATGTTCTATGGCTCCAATATTACCGATATAGGCATTGCCTATTTGCATATACTGTTCCACCATGGGACTGTTCTTTACCACTTCCAGTGTTACCATTTCCTCACCCCGTTTTCGAATGGGGGACATTTCTGCGAAGCTGATGTGTCCCCGTTCCTTAATTAATTACATATGCTTATTCCTCATAGCTTTTTTTGCAATCGTTTCGCCTGCACTGCAGCCCTGGTATTATCCGGAATAGACTCTAATAGTTTCTTCGCTTTTTCCTTTTCACCTGCAGCAATCAAATCCTGGGCTTCCTGCAGCATAGCGGCTGCCCGCTTCTCCTGCTCCGCTATGGCGATCTTTTCTTTCATTTTTTCAGGCTTGCCCAGCTTTTCCAACTTCTTGTATTCATCTATAGCTTTATCGAATTTTCCTTCTGCCACCAAAGATCCGCCCTCACTGATAATACGGCGGGTTTCTATCCGCTCCGGGAGCTGGGTTAATAAATAAACATAACCCCCGGCGATTCCCAATAGTGCCAAGAAGGCAACAATCCATAAGAATGAATAGCGGGGTCTTTTTCTCATTATGGCCAAAGCTACAATGAAGGGCATACCCAGCATGAAAGTTGTTTTCAAAAACTCCCGGGTAGGCATGAAATAGAGCATAGCGATTACAGCCGCTATTAACAGTATCCGTGATAAAACTCGCATTATCAGCTTCATTTCCTATACCTCATGTTGCATTGCTTTTATGCCAATATCCTGGCGGTAATGCATTCCATCAAATTCTATCTTTTTTACCTCTTGATAAACCTTATCCCGGGCCGCTCTCATGTCCTGCCCCCGGCAGACTACTGCCAAAACGCGGCCACCAGCGGTAACGAGATTCTCATCCCTTCTGCTGGTTCCGGCATGGAATACCAGGGTATCCGACTCAAGCCTATCTAAGCCCTTAATGATTTTCCCTTTTTCATAATCTCCGGGATAGCCTGCGGAGGCCAGAATAACCGCCACACAGCCGCCTTCTTCTATTTCCAGCTGCAAACCACCCAGCTTTCCACTGGCGGCAGCCTCCAGCACCGGCAAAATATCACCTTTAATCATGGGCATCAACACCTGGGTTTCCGGATCACCGAAACGGGCATTGAATTCCAGCACTTTTGGCCCCTCGGCAGTTATCATCAGCCCGGCATAGAGCACCCCCTGATAGGGGCATCCTTCTTCTGCCATGGCCTTAATGATCGGTTCTATTATATTTTTAATAACCTGCATTTGCAGTTCCCGGTCAAAAATTGGAGGGTTGACATAGGCTCCCATACCTCCGGTATTGGGGCCCTGATCATTATCGAAGACTCTTTTATGATCCTGGGCAGCCAACAGGGAAATATAATCCTTACCATCGCAAATAGCAAAGAAACTAACTTCCTCCCCCAGCAGGCACTCCTCCACCAACAGTCTTTCACCAGCCTGACCAAAGCTCTTGTCTTTCATCATGCTGTCAATAGCCTGGCTGGCCTCTTCCCAGTTGGCGGCAACAGTCACCCCTTTACCCGCTGCCAGTCCATCAGCCTTTATTACTACTGCTTTCCCCTGCTCAGTGTAAGTCCTGGCAGAAGCATAAGCCATATCCAATCTTTCACATACCGTATAATCAGCCGTGGGGATTCCATATTTTTTTAACAGGTTCTTGGCAAAAACCTTGCTTCCTTCCAACCTGGAGGCAGCAGTAGTAGGGCCAAATATTTTCAAGCCCGCCTCCCGGAAACGGTCTACTATACCCTCCATAAGCGGGGCTTCCGGCCCAACCACGGTAAGGTCTATACGCTGGCTCCGGGCAAATTCCAGCAGGCTTTCTATTTCATTTACTCCTATGGAAATGCACTCTGCTATAGCGGCTATGCCGGGATTACCCGGAGCCACATACAGTGCTTCTATTTCCGGGCTCTGGGCCAATTTCCAGGCCAGTGCATGCTCTCTTCCTCCCTGTCCAATAAGCAAAAGCTTTTTCCCCATAGCTGCCTCCTTTTAGCACAAGTAGATGGTTCTTTCGTGCTCTTTAATATTGATATCAAAATTATACTTGTATTAAATATACCGCTCGCTGTCTACGCATGGGCAACAATTGGTTTTTTGCAGTAGCATCAATGTTTAAAATGCCTTATACCGGTAAAGACCATGGCAATACCGTGTTTATCGCATTCATCTATGCTCTCCTGATCTCTTACCGAGCCACCCGGTTGAATTATGGCGGTAATCCCATACTGGGCTGCCAATTCCACCGTATCCTTGAAGGGGAAGAAGGCATCGGAAGCCATCACAGCCCCCCGGGCCTTTTCCCCGGCACTTTCCAGGGCAATACGGGCTGAACCCACCCGGTTCATTTGCCCGGCACCAACACCCAAAGTCACCCCATCTCGGGCTACGACAATCGCATTGGACTTTATATGTTTGACCACCTTGCGGGCAAAGGCCAGTTCCGTTAATTGCTCGGCAGTAGGTTCTTTCTGGGTAACTACCTGCAGTTTATCCATATCCAGCTCATCCCGGTCACTTTCCTGAACCACGAAACCACCGGCTACAGTTCTTATCTGCAAGCCCCCGGCGACTTCCAGCGGAAGTTCCAGTACTCGCAGGTTCTTCTTGGCCTGAAGGCTTTCCAAAGCCTCGGGGGTATAAGCTGGGGCGATGATAACTTCCATAAAAGGCTCAGCCGCTTTTTGGGCCGTAGCCCCGTCAACCGGGCGGTTCAAGGCAATAATGCCGCCAAAGGCGGACAACGGGTCAGCGGCAAAGGCTCGGTCGAAGGCTTCCTCCAGGGTTGCGGCTACCGCCGTTCCACAGGGGTTGGTGTGTTTAATAATAACACAGGCCGGTTCATCGAATTCCCGTACCAGTTCCCAGGCTGCCTGGGTATCAATTATATTATTATAGGAGAGTTCCTTGCCATTCAATTGCCGGGCATCAGGCAATCCCAGCCCCGGGGTCATAAAGCGGTAAAAAGAAGCTTTCTGGTGGGGGTTCTCGCCATAGC
>NZ_JAQVZX010000091.1 GCF_028707975.1 Syntrophomonas sp. | reverse complement strand
ATATCGCCGTCTCTTGCTGGCCGGCAGCCAGGAAGAAGTAGAAGAAATCCGGGAAGAAATCCGGGATCGTTTCGGCCCTCTGCCCCAGGCAGTGGATAACTTCTTGCAAATAGCCGTACTGCGCCTCCTGGCCCGGGACAAAGAGATAAAGTCCCTGCGCCGCAAAGGCCGGCATATAGAGATACAGACCCTGCAGCGCTTGCCCAGCAACCTTTCCGACCAGTTGCGGGGCATCAAGAGACTCAATGACCACACCCTGATAATCCAAAAACATGAAAACAGCTCACTCCCGGCCCTGGCCGAGATACTGCAAATGATCTAATAGAGCGGAAGACGGAAGACGGAAGACGGATGTCGGAGGGCGGTATCCCAGAGGTCTGGTTAATATTTATTCCCATCCCCAAACTTCTTGTCAGGTATCATGTAAACCGCTGCGCAGGGTTTATTACCTTGACAATATCTGGAAGAATGGAGATTGGGGGGAGAAAGGGTTTTAATTTCTGCAAATCCTGATTTTCAGGGCAAGCGTCCCTTGGACAAACTGGCAGCGATAAAGATTATTGTAGGATAAAGGAGGTTGACGATTATGGTAAAAAAGGGAATGTTGTGAAGCCGGGTAGTGATATAGTTCAAATCGCTGGGATACATATAGGCATTAAATACCATAAGACACAATCCCAGGGGAAGAATTAAAGGCCGAGGATTTTCCAGCCGCAGGAGTTCTTTCAGGTTTAAAACCAGACCTTGATAATAGACGGTCAGGGCGGTAAAGCCGACAATGAACCAGAGGATAAAGAAAAAAAGCTCCACCCGCCGAAATTCACCAAAGCCAGTCAGGCGATTCACTTTCAAAAGAGGAAAACGGGATATCTCAGCCAATTCCTGCCCCAGAATGGATATCACCTGCAGATCTTCAAAGACCAGTATCGCCACCGCCAGCAAGTACCAGCCTATAAAAGCCTTTTTCTTTTCTTTTAACCCCTGTACCAGCGGAAAAAAGAAAGCCAGGATTACCAGTTGCGCGAAGGGCCAGTCAGCCACAAAAAAGATACCGGAAAACAAAGGCTTCCATTCTGGCCAAAGCGGTTTCAGTTCACTCAAATCCATTATCGGAAAAGAAGCAATAATCCCCAGCAGGAAAAAAAAGAGGATAAGGCCGATAAATAATTCACACAAACGACCGAGCATAGCAGGACCCTGGTAGATACAGTAAGCCGCAGTGAAGAGCACCAGTGAGCGGAGGATAAAGCCACAAATAGCGGGGTAAATAAGACCCAGCAAGAAGCATAGATTGTAAAGCAAGCCCTGGGCAATGAGAAACAGACTGATAAAGAATAGGATATTTAGGATGGAGCCAGCAATTTTCCCCAGGGCCAGTTCGCTAATGCGGGTAATACTCAAAGCAGGAAAGCGGGTGAAGAGAGCCAGTAGTAGCAGCAGAATATAGAGACCAGATAGAGAACCTAAAAGGCAGGCCATCCAGGCCGACTGCCCGGCCACTATTTCCGGTATAAAAACCAGTGAACTGCCGGTTATAAAAAGAAAGATCATGAAAGTAATCTGTTGGGGGGAAAGAGTTTTAGCTCCCATTGCCAGTCTCCTTTCGCCTGCTCGCCTTCGCCTGGTGTTGCATCCATGCTTCGCCAACGCGCGCTTTGTATATTTATGCAACCCTTATGCAACAAAAGGGGTTTTTGCAGTGGAGTCATATTTATAACTTTTTGCAGTGACATCAATCTGTGAAAATCATAATAAATCTGCGTGAATCACCGTCTACAATAACCCCCTGTAATACCCCCATTTTCATCGGTGCTTGTACTCTCGCTCCCGGCCAGGAATATTTTCATGGGTAAATTCTGTTATCCCTCATATAGTTTCCAATAAATCAGAAAGCGGTTTCAGTTTCGCAAAAATAGCCGCCGGGTTAGGCATCAAGTGCCAACCCTGCACCAGATCTATAGTGTAGATGAGGGCCAGGAGAAAGAGCAATACTGCCCAGCAGTATTCAGTCCCCAGGGAGTTTTTCAGCCAGGAATGCCCTTCCAGCAGTAAAAAAAGAAGAAAAAATAAGACTATGCTTAGAATCAGGTTGTAATACATCATTTGTTTTCCTCCATAACCCGGGCTATCAATAGATTTTGCCAGGTTCAGCAGCGTGGTAATACATTCATTATTGCCTTCTTCCTTAACCCCTCACATCCCGCACCCCTCACTTTTTTACACTTCTAGCGAAAACGGAAGCTTTTTTGGCTAAGCATGCTGCTCACTATCAGAGTTTCCACCTCAATATCACTTTCCCATGTTGGAAAAATATCGTCCCAGTTAGCGGAGCAGCTCTCCCAAAATTGGGGCTCGTGTTTTTGCAAAATATAACCCCAGCCCAGAATATCACTGCCCAACAGTTGTGATTTTTTGATACAAGCGGAAATCTCCTCTTTTATTTCCTGGGCCGCTAGTCTTTCCAGTTCCTCTTTCCCCGATAAGGTTAGGAGCTCACCGGTTTTGCTTTTTTCATAGAAGACTAGCTCAGCCTGGATGGCAATTTTCATTTTTAGCTGATCCTCTTCCAGCTTCGGGGTAGTTTGGCTGGCAAATTGCTTAACTTCCAGGCTTACCAACTCGCCAGGATTTTGGGGAGATCCCAGGTCTATTATCCCCCCATTGAAACTGCGAGCATGCATCCAGCGGTAACCCCGGCTTTCTCTTTCATTTAGCGCTCCCACCATTTGACGCCCTTTAAATACGGCCGTGCCGTTGATGAACACTTTTTTTTCTTCTATACTCACCTGGGGAATAACCGGTTCAATTCCTGGGGTGCTTAATTTACTGATAAATTCATGCACATTGGTGGGAACATAGATGCCCAGTTGCTTTTCCTGCAGGTCCAGGATGGTTTCCAGACCCTTGCCGGAATAGGGACTTAAAGGCATAGGAACCGACAAGAGATCCTCCGGAGTGCAGCCCTTGCTCAATACTAGATTGACCGTAGGGCGGAGATTGCGGTTGCGCAGCAGGAAATCCACCAATAAAGCCAGATCCTCCCAGGCCAACTCTTCCCCGATTACAAAGGTACTGATCGAGGACCATTCGGGAAAGCGGGATAAGGAGAGCATAAAGCGGCGGGCCGCATCCGCTACCCCCGAACCGCTGGCTGACAATACTACGGTGGTTGAAGTCTGGGTCCCGCTTTCGCTGGGGGCACTGGGCTTTACCATCTGGCCGGAAAAGATAAATTTTCCTTCCCGGGAAAGCTCTACTCCAGCACCGGTACAAACGCTGGAATTATTAAGTTCCCGTATGTCCCAGCAGGCGCTGCAGCTGGGAAGAAGAAACAAAACGATAAGTATAAGCAGGAGTCGGGGCATGATTACCTCCTTATCAAGGCATAAGAACATCGATCCAGGGTGCAAAAGGATTGAAAAGAAGCCAGTCGTAAAACTGGCTGAGGGAAAGGTAAATTCCCAGAACCAGAACTACGGTGAACAGGCCCAGTTCCCGGTACATTTTCTCCCGAAGCAGCCCGGGAACTTCGATATAGATTATGGCAAGATAAATCGCAATCAAAAGCCATATCATGGGATAAAGCTCCTTTCTTGCTGACCCCTGTCCTTGGTTCAGCGTTAATATCTGCTTGATACGCCGGCAAGCTGTTTAAGCCTAATATGAAAATTGAATTCTTGACGCAGATGGACGCTGATTTTTATGATTAATGCTGATATTAATCTGCGCAAATCAGCGTGCAATAATTCCCTGTAATACCCCCATTTTCATTGGTGGTTGTAGCCTTCACCCTTCACCCTTCGGGCACTTCTGGTGCTCCATCCTGCGGGTGTCGCTATTAAGGTTGCGGCCATGGGGGCTAGTACTTTCCGGGTTACTGAAACTTGAAGGATTTGTCGGCCAAATAACTTCGCCGCAGGGAAAAACGCACCTTTACCTGCTTATCCACTGTGGGAAAAAGCTCGTCCCAATTACCCTCCATCTCCCCCCATTGTTGGGGATAATTCTGTTTTATCATCTGGCCCCAGCCAAAAACATCACTATTCAATTCTTGCGCCTTATTAATAGAGAGGAGAATCTGCCGCTTGATTTCCTGATTGGCCAGTTCCTCAATTTCTCGAAACCTTTCCCTGGTAAAAAATTCTCCGGCTTCGTTTTGTTCGTAAAAATTCCCCTCCGCTTTTATCTCAATGCGCATAATTATATTCCCTTCTGGCAAATTCGGGGTAATTTTTGCCTGGGAGCGGGATAATTCCAGGCTAATCTGCTTCCCGGTATGAAGCGGGGAGGGTACCAGGAAAAGACCGCCTTGGATCATCCGCGGGCTCATCCAGCGGTAGCCCCGGCTTTCCATTTCGTTGAAGGAACCTACCATTTTCCGGCCCCGGAAAACGGCCGCCCCCTCCAGAAGCAGCCGCTTACCCGTATTGCTCTCCAGGATACTAACTTGGGGGACCAGGGGTTCAATTCCCGGGCTAAGGAAGCGGAATTCCATTTCTTTAAGGTCGATAGGCACATAAATTCCCACTTGCTTTTCCTGCAAGTGCAGGATATTTTTGATGGCTATGGAGGGATGAGGCTCAATGGGCAGTTTTACTGATAGAATTTCTTCCGGAGTACTTTTACTGCTTACAAATACCGGGATGTTTTTACGAACATAGCGGTTACGGGACAAAAAATCCATAAAAAGGGCCATATCCTGACGGGCCAGCTTTTCTCCGATTATCATGGAATTGGTGTGACTCCACAAGGGATTGCGCGGCATTTCCAGTGTTATCTTGCGGGCCGCCTCCACTACGGTTGAGCCCCGCCCCGAGATTACATAAAAGTCTGGAGCGGAAGAGGATCCTGCTTGTTCAGGAACTATGGGACTGGCCAGTTCAGTACTCACCACTATTTGCTCACCGGACAGATCAACCCCCAGGCCCAGTGGAATTGAGGCTTTGTCCAATTCGGTTACCCCACAACCGGGGTTGAAGCCAAGCAGCAGTAAAAATAGAAGCAAGAATGCTTTCTTCACCTTAACTACCCTCCCGTACTTTTTCCCTGGCGCCACTGGTTTTCCATCCCTTCCAGGTAGGGGCGTTTCCGGTTTTCAAACCAGGGGCGGCGGATCAAGATATCGCTGAGCTGTTGCCAGTTGAACGGGGCCAGGGGGGCCAGGTAAGGCAGGCCCAGGGAGGATAGGGAAGCCATTCGGACAAACAACAGTATAAGAGCGATCATTATCCCCAGGAATCCCAGGAGACCGGAAGCTATAAGAAAACCAAAACGGGTGATACGGATAATAATTCCGGCATTATACGAAGGGGAAGCGAAAGAAGCGATACCAGTAGCGGCAATTATCACCACCATAGGAGTGGAAACCAGGCCCGCCCTTACTGCAGCATCACCGATAATTAACGCCCCAACGATACTGACCGCCGGGCCCACCGCCCGGGGCAGGCGCAGCCCGGCCTCGCGTAAAAGCTCAAAGGTCAGATCCAATAAAAGTGCCTCTACAAAAGCCGGAAAAGGCACTCCCTGCCGGGTGGCAGCCAGAGTCAATAACAGCGGGGTGGGCACCATTTCATGGTGATAGGTTATAACGGCCACATATAAAGAAGGGAGCAAGAGGGCTATGGCGAAAGCTCCCAGGCGCAGGAGGCGAAAAAGGGATGCGGCGATATAATTGATATAATAGTCTTCCGGGGATATCAAATACTCCAAAAAGGAAACCGGTAGGATAAGGGCCATGGGTGAGCCATCAACCATAATAGCTATCCGGCCTTCGAGAAGATAGCCGCAGAGCCGGTCCGGTTTTTCCGTATACTGCTCCTGGGTGAAAATACTTCTTTTCTCATCAGCCACGAACTCAACCAGGTAGCGGGGATCCAGGACAGCGTCAATATCTATAGCTTGAAGGCGCTTTTTCAGCTCCTCCACCATAGGGTGGGGGGCAATATGTTCAATGTAAAAAAGGGCTACATCCGTTTTGCTTAATTCACCAATAATCATATTTTCGATTTTGAAATTGCTGGACTTAATCCGGCGCCGTAATAAAGCGGTATTAAAGCGCAGGGTTTCAGAGAGACCCTCCTTGGGCCCATAGATGGTAATCTCGTTTTCCGGGGTTTGTATACCCCGGCTCTGCCAGCTGCGGGTACCCGCCACCAGCCCTGAGGAACAGCCGTCTATTAATAATACCGTATCCCCTGAACTGATGTGATGAAGAATCTCTTCAATGCTGCCCAAGGTCTTAACTTCGCTGACAGAGAGGATGCGGTATTGAACCCGCTTTAACAGCTCATCCGGGGATAAATTCCCCGAGCTATCTTCGCCGTCCTGTTCCGTCAACAGTGGTTGCAAGAGGTGTAGTGCTACTTGTTCTTTATCCACCAGCCCATCAAAATAGAGCAGCAAGCCCGGGGCAGGGGGATGGCTGGCGAGCATAAAATCCCGCATTACCACATCGGAACATCCCGCCAGCAGAATCTTTAGTTTTTCCCGATTTTCCTGTAAGACCGGAGAGAGAGCCTGCTCTACCAGTTCGCCGGGAGGGATGTCTATTTTTTCTGGCTTCTTACTTTTAATAAAGCGCATTCTTATCCCCCAAAATATTCATCTTCATTCTATTTCCTAGCTTAAACGAAAAAGAGGTAAATTATGCAGAACTTTCTGCTTTTAGGACGGGCTCAGCCAATGTTTCGGATTCAGGATAAGGTTTAAGAAGGGTTAAGAGAAAGAGCAAAAAAGGAAGCAGTATAAAGATAATTGAATATAGTAGCGGAATAATATACATGCTGACTGCCAGGAGTTCCAAAATGTTTTTACTCATCAGTATGGAAAAAACGCCAATGATGAGAGAAGAAGGAGCAGCCAAAAAGCGGTAGTCTTTTAAAGCGAAAAGCTGCTGGGCAGTGTAGCAGGCCATAAACCAGGGGATGGTAACCGAGCCGAATACGCCCATTATCCAGATGCCGATAAAGACAATATCTATATTTTGGATAAAGTCAGCAATATGTAACAAACGGATGGTAGAGAAAGTAGGGAAAGTAGCAATGTTGGACATGCTTATGT
>NZ_JAQVZX010000090.1 GCF_028707975.1 Syntrophomonas sp. | reverse complement strand
CCCTCGACTCCATAAACCTATCCTCCTGCCCCTATCCAAGGGATGAAACATTAGCCTTAAACTACTCTTTTCTTCTGTTTGTAGACAAAGGCCAGGACTTCTGCGACTGCCTGGTAAAGTTCCTCCGGCACCGGGTCACCGATTTCTGCATTATAATAAAGCGTCCTGGCCAGAAGAGGGTTTTCAACTATAACTACCTCATGAATTTTAGCTACCTCTTTTATTTTTAGAGCCATGAAGTCTTTGCCTTTGGCTACCAGTACCGGAGCTTCCATCTTGGACGCCTCATATTTCAATACTACCGCAAAATGGGTCGGGTTGGTTATTACTACATCAGCTTTGGGAACTTCCGCCATCATCCTCTGCATGGCTATCTCTCTTTGAATTCGTCTCTGCCGTGATTTCAGCTGAGGGTCTCCTTCTGTCTGCTTATATTCCTGCTTGATCTCATGTTTGCTCATTTTCAGGGACTTTTCGTGCTCATACCACTGAAAGATATAATCTATTATCCCTATGTTGATAAAGACCAGACCGACTTTCATCGCCATTTCAAATACAATGCTGCTTAAGGCCTGGAGACAAGCAATGAGCTCCATATCAACAAAACGCGGGAAAAGGAAAAAATGCTTGCTCATAACTGAATATACTATGTATCCGGTGACTATTACCTTGAGCAAAGACTTTAACAGCTCAACCAGGGCCCTTTTGGAAAAAATTCGTTTAAATCCTTCCACTGGATTAAGTCTCTCCAGCTTGGGGGTCAGGCTCTCCCCACTGAAGACAAATCCTACCTGCAGATATGTAATAAGCAATGCGGTTGTAAAAGTAGCCGCAAATATAGGAAATATCATTTTCCCCATTACAAACAGACCTTCCAGCAATAGGAGATAGACATAGTCATTGGAGAAATCCTGCTGGGTTCTCTCCAATATGTATAAGGCCGTAAAGGCCTGGAGATTCTCGATCATGTACGGTAAGGCTACAAAGCTGGCCACGGAGCCAGCGATAAGAATAATGGCTGAATTAAGGTCGGTACTCTTAAATACCTGGCCTTTTTTTCGGGCTTCTTCCCGCCGGCGTGGTGTGGCTTTTTCAGTTTTTTCCCCCATGCCATCATCAGCAAAAAGCTGCAGGTCTATGAAGAAATACCGGTATTGCTCATCCATGGTTGTTTACCCCATAATAAGAATAATGCGATCCAGATAGCCAAAAAACTCAGCAAAAAGAACATTGTATACCCAAAGATAAACAGGCAAAAGAAAAATCAAGGTAATCAAACCCAAAAATATTTTAAGGGGCAACCCCACCAGAAAAACATTCATTTGCGGAACGGTTCTGGCTATGAAACCCATAGCCACATCGCTGGTTAAAATGGCGGCCAGCATGGGAGCAGCAATCTTAACCGCCACCACAAATACATAGGCCCCTACTTTCACCAGCAATTCTAAAAACTCACCCGGTAAATGGGCTCCCAGAACCGGAACTATAGCATAGCTCTGAGCCACTGCCTGTAAAAGATAATGGTGCCCATCAATGGCCAGGAAGCTTAGTAAGGCCAATACCTGGGTAAAGTTGCCCATTAAGGGTATCTGAGTCCCCGACTGCGGGTCAACCACATTTACAATGGAAAATCCCATCTCCATATCCATTAGCTGCCCGGACAATTGTATGGTGGCTAAAACCGCATAAATAACAAACCCAATGGTATAACCAATAAAGGTTTCGACCACCAGAGCCGCTATAAACAAACCCGGCGTATTGATATTCCGTACATACTCCACTGGTACAAAATAGGCCATGGAAGCCGCCAGCATTATAATAATCAAAGCTTTAACCCGCCCTGGCATCATCCGGCTGCTAAAAATGGGAGCACTGATAAAGAGACCGGACAGGCGGGCCAGCAAAAAGAAAAAACTTTCCAAAGCATAGGGCATATACCTTTACCGTCCTTTTTAGATGGTGACAAAACTGGGAATAGCCAGGAAAAGGTCATGGGTGAAAGCAGTAATTACATTGAGCATCCAGGGTCCGAAAATAATTATCACCAAAAAAACAACTATTATTTTAGGTACAAAAGTCAAGGTCATCTCCTGCAGTTGAGTAGTTGCCTGCAAAATACTGATAAGCAAGCCAGTAACCAAAGCGGACCCAAGAACTGGAGCGGAAAGCAGCAAAACCACTAACAATGCTTCATTGGCTATTCCCAGAATCATATTTTCGTACAATGTGGATTTCTCCTTTCCTGCCGCCGCTTGTCCGAACTTTCGATTTCGTATTTATTTAAAACTAAGTATTAAGGATTGTATAACCAGGTTCCAGCCATCAACCAGAACAAAGAGCAATATCTTGAACGGCAGTGAAATCATCATCGGAGGCAGCATCATCATCCCCATGGACATTAAAGCACTGGCCACCACCATATCAATTACCAGAAAAGGAATAAAGATAATAAAGCCTATCTGAAAAGCCGTTTTTAATTCACTGATTACGAAAGACGGAATCAACACATAGTTAGGAATATCTTTAAAATTACGGGGCCTTTCCATCTTGGACATTTTGACAAAAAGAGCCAGGTCCTTTTCTCGGGTTTGTTTAAACATAAAACTGCGCAAAGGACTCATACCCTTTTCAAAGGCTTTTTCTTGCGTAATTTCTCCTTTGAAATAAGGCTGCAAAGCCTGCGAATTGACTTCTTGAAAAGTTGGGGCCATAACAAAAAAGGTTAGAAAAAGGGCCATGCCGATTAAGAGTTGGTTGGGGGGCATTTGCTGGGTGGCCAGCGAAGTTCGGATAAAGGCCAGGACTACCATAATCCGGGTAAAAGAGGTTAGCATAATCAATATAGCGGGAGCCAGAGTTAGGACCGTAATGAGTATTATGAGCTGCAGAGCTGCGGATAAATCCTGGGGCTCACCTGCCTCCCCACCGATTTGCAGATTCAGGTTGGGTATCTGCAATGGTTCTGCCGACACTGAACCGGGAAAAACAAGCAGAAGCAAGAAAAGCAAAACCAGTATTTTGGCATAAGATAATCCCCATATATTAGTCTTCGTTTTCATCACTTCTTTTGCTGCCAAGCCTTTTTTCCTCCATACTCTTATATGAAAGCTGTTCCAATCGCCTGGCCTGCTCGCCCATAAGCAGGCTGAAGTCTTTCCGCCCCGGCTTGGAATTCTTACGCCCGAATGCGGCCAGCCTCTTTTTAAGCTCCGATAAACCAGCCCCGGCCAAGCTATCCTCGGGTGGAAAATCTATCTGACTAATCTCTTCTTGGAGTTTGGGGTTGTCCACCTCAAAAAGAAAAGAAATGCTATGATCAGTAACTCCAACAGCATACAGCTTTTCGCCAATTTCACATAAGACTATGCCCCGATTTTGACCCAGGATCACCTCATCAACCACATGCAACCAGCTTCCCTGCATCTTTTGATTAACCTGTTTTCCGAATATGCGAATCACCGACCAGGCGGCAGCAATAATCAGTCCCAGTATCACAATCAATTTTAAGAAATCCAACCACAGGCTGGGAGAGCGATCGCTGCTTTGTATTTCTTTGTCCAGTTCCTGGTTCAAATCGCTCATATTGTCGATGGCAGAAGCGTTCCCAGCCAGCATAACTACCATAAGCAAGACTAAGATTACCAGAGAGGGAATCCTTTTACGCCAGACAATCATATTTTTCACTTCCAAACCAGCAGTTAGACCAGTGCTTTACTTACTGCCTCAATTACTCTTTCCGGTTGAAAGGGCTTTACAATAAAATCTTTGGCCCCGGCCTGTATGGCATCGATAACCATAGCTTGCTGCCCCATGGCGCTGCACATAATGATACGGGCTGCAGGGTCAACTTCTCTTATCTCTTTGACCGCGGCAATACCATCCATTTCGGGCATGGTTATATCCATGGTTACCAGATCTGGCTGCAGCTCTTTATACTTTTCAATAGCAACTCTTCCGTTTTCTGCCTCCCCCGCTATAATATAGCCATTTTTGCCCAATATGTCTTTTATCATCATCCTCATAAAAGCAGCGTCATCAACTATCAATACTCTTTTTCCCATGGTAAACCTCCTAAGCAATTATTGCAGCTTATTCATACGGTCTATTGGACTAATTATAGTAGTAATGCGAATTCCGTAGTTTTCATCGATTACTACAACTTCACCCTTGGCAATAAGCTTGCCATTAACCAGCAAATCTACTGGTTCCCCAGCCAATTTGTCCAACTGGATTATGGCGCCCTGGTTCAATTCTAATATCTCTCTGATGGTTTTTTTGGTCTTTCCCAATTCCACCGATACATCCAAAGGCACATCCATAATGAGATCCAGATTTTGATGGCTATGGATCATATCACTTTCATGCAGGGGAGCAAACTGCACCGGTTGAACGGCAAATTGCGGCCGGACATTCATTTCCCGGGGACTTTGGGCAAAAGCCTGATTATAGATTGGTTCATGCGGTGGTGATGTAATTGCTGCTTCCACCTGGCGGGGGGCAGCAACTGCCGTTGGATTCGCTTCCGGAATCGGCCTGCTTAGAGTAGGCTCTTCCATTACCGCTTCGGGACTGGATTCCTCAGCCGTACTCCCCATAAGTATGGACATTATATGTTCCACTGCCTCCATGGGTATGATTTGCATGATTTCACTATTAATTAGATTTTCTATCTCCATTTTAAATTTAATTTTAACCATATCTTCAAAACTGGTCGACAACTGCAAATACTCTTTTCCCATGTCCATGATAGTCAATTTGGGTGGCGCAATATCTATTCGCCGGTTAAACATGGAAGATAAGCTGGTAGTAGCCGAGCCCATCATCTGGTTCATGGCTTCCCCTACTGCACTTAGCTCCAACTCTCCCAAGTTCTTCTCCTGGAGCAGACCATCTCCTCCCATCATCAAATCGGCTATAATGGAGGCATCCTCCTCCTTTATTACTAAAATATTACTCCCCGACAATCCTTGTGTATAACTCACCTCCACCACTAAGAAGGGTAAAGGATAATGCAGTTGCAGTTCTTCCGGATTGGTAATAGATACATCAGGAGTAGTAATAGACACTTTCTGGCGCAACAGGGTAGAAAGTGTGGTAGCAGCCGTTCCCATACTGATATTGCCCACTTCTCCCAGGGTGTCTTTCTCAAAATCACTTAAACTTATAGAAGAAGTGGAAGAAGCAAGCTCAGAACTGCTTGCAGAATCTACAGTACTGGAAGGGCTTCCCCCGGTCAACAGGGCATCTATTTCTTCCTGGGATAGGATTCCATCATTCATTCACTTTCCTCCTCCACAATATCGGTAATCTGTATTGCCATACGATTGGCAAAAACCCCAGGTTTCCCGAGGAATTTGGCACTATTGCCTATAACAATATCTAACTCCTCACTGATATTCCGATTCAGGGGTATGACATCTCCTACCGACAAAGACAGCAGGTCTCTAACCGTTATTATCGTTTTACCCATAACTACCTTGATAGGAATAGTGGTATTTTCTAACTTGCTCCTTATTGCCGCAATATTAGCCGGCGACCTCTCCTGGGCGGCAGTCGAGTAATAGTAGTGTACATTCAATTTATCCAGTATGGATTCCAAAACCAGGAATGGAATACAGATATTTATCATCCCCATCACATCACCCATTCGGGTCTCCAGGGAGACAATTATCATGATTTCTGTAGGTTGAACCAGTTGCGTAAACTGGGGGTTGGTTTCCACCCGATCCAGGGAAGGCTCTAACTGAATAATACTGCCCCAGGGCTCTTGCAGATAATCCAACATCCGCTGGGATAAGCGCTCAATTACCGTCTGTTCTATTTCAGTAAGAGCACGCGCCTTGCTGGGGGCATAACCTGGTCCTCCCAAGAGCCGGTCCAAAAAAGCAAAACCCAGGTTAGGATTAATCTCCATTATAGCACTGCCGTGCAAGGGATAAAGCGAGAAAATATTAAGTATGGTTGGGTTGGGTATGGAACGAATAAACTCCTCATAGGTCAATTGTTCCACCGACAATAATTCAACCTGTAAGGGTACGCGCAATTGCCCGGAAAGATAGGTTCCCAAGGTGCGAGCATAGTTTTCATATATAACCTGCAGGGTATGTATCTGATCCTTGGAGAATTTGTTGGGCCTGCGAAAATCATAAATCTTAATCTTGCTCTTCAGTTCTTCTTCTTTAAGCAGGTCAGCATCAACTGAACCATCACTCAAGGCAGATAACAAGGCATCTATTTCCGATTGAGATAAGACCTCACTCATTATAACCCCCCTTAAGGTTATATCTTTACCATGAACTCTGCATGCTGAATTATAAATCACTTGTAATAATACTAGTTTCAAATTACCACAGAGTTAAACTCTGTGCCCATTTATTCAGCCAATGCATAAATATTGTCTTTCGCCAATTATTGCATAATAAAGTCAGTAAAATATACATTCATAACGGTGTTAGCACCAATCTTGGCATTCAAATCATTTTTTATCTCCACCTTCAGGTTGTTTCTATTCCTCACATCCAGATCAGCCACCGTTTTGGAAGAAATAATACTAAGTATACTGTCTTTTATCACCGGCATATACTGGATAATCTTCTCCTGAGCTTTTTTGTCATCCGAAGTGACTTCCACCGTAACTTTCACCCTTAAAAATCTCTGCCCATTCACATCGTTGATGTTAGTGGTGAATTCCCCCACTTCCACCAGGTTCCCCGTCATCAGCTTGCTCTGGCCTTCTTCTTTCGGCATCAGTGGCGCCATAAGGCTTTTCATAAGAAAAAACGAGCCCCCTACCACCACCAGGAATACCAGCAAACCAATGAGAATGAGCTTCATGTCGATATTAATATCCAACCTGGGCTTTTCCTCGCTAGTTTTTTCGTCTGCCACAACTCTCCCCCCCTATCCGGTCTATTTTTTCAAAGTGGTAAATGAAAGTTTCCTGAATCTAATTATTTCTTCCCGGATCTGCCATGTCCTTTCTTTTACGACAAATTTTTTTCCGGTATTGAGGGTCACTACCGTATCGGGAGTTTCCTCCATGAGTTCGATCATGTCAATATTGACCATAATTTTCTCGCCGTTTAAGCGGGT
>NZ_JAQVZX010000089.1 GCF_028707975.1 Syntrophomonas sp. | reverse complement strand
CAGAAATTATTCCACCTAGAGACCTTCAAGCACCGGTTCTATCCTCGATACCATTAGAATTAACTTCATATGCAGGTATCTATGCTAACAACGCCATGGTTAAGAATGTAAGTGTTGGAACAGAGGGGAAAATCACTATTTCGGCTTTATCACATAAAGATATACCTGATGAAATTTATCTTTATACATCTGAAGGTGTATTTGTCAACGAAGATGGTAGCAAAAAGTTGACTTTTGTGAATGAGTCAAATGGGAAAACATATATACAGATCAAAATAATTTTTAATTTGCCTAATATAGGACAGACGGTTATGACTTCATATGAGTATGAGAAAATAGAGCCTAATATTATAGATGATGTATCGCAAAAAGCATGGGATGAACGAAACGGAACAAAATATTATGTTGTAAATGAAATTCCACAAAGTCAAGCTTATCATAAGCTGGAAAGCTCGCATTTTGAAATCACCACCAATAAAGAATTGCCAGGCTATGCCGTACAATATAAAATTGTTGATTCTGATACGGCTTGGCAGGATGTACAAATTCCTCTTATGTCAGGCCGCGATTTAGGAACCCTTGAAATTTCAAATATTGACGGGAAAGAATATCTTTCAAATGCTGGCTCGATTTTTATTAGTGAAAAAGATATGGTCGATATGTATGCGGGGGATAATGCTATCTGCACAATCCAGGAGAACGGATATGCTCGATGGTATACTATCAGCCAAAATGATGCCGGTAAAACAATGACGGTTAATTTGCCGGAAAACGCGTCATTTGCTGTTTATGATGAAGAGTCCTGTGTTTACTATTCTACGGTAAACGGTAATCAACCCGTGAAGCTTCCCGAAAATGGAAAGGTCGTTTATATAGGAGAGGCTCCAGGAGACTGTTTTACTATTACCACCAAATAAGAAATTATAAAAATCAATGATATTGAGCTTGTGAGAGCAGCAAGCATAACTGTCCGTATTTCAAGTTATTGGAGGGTAAAGGGGGACAGGTTCTTTGCCCACTGATTACAGCAAAGGAAGGAAGAGAAAAGAAAATGTTATTACCTGATTTGAATTTTGCGACAATAAGCTCACTAAAACCGGTTGAGATAGTTATTACCGAGGCTTCCAGAGCATTAAAAGATCAAGACCGGGTTATTAACAGCAGCGAAATTGCTAATGTACTTAGGATAACCCTTCAAACTATTGCTGAAGCGGATATTTCTTTTCGCGCTATTTATGCATACGGTACAAGCAAAATAAGCAATCCCGAAGAATATATTCCATCTGAGGATGCTGCCGGCACCTTTATAAGTTCACATCTGCCATACTTGACAGCAGCAAATCTTAATGATGGGCTATTAGCTCTAGTTGGATCTATTTTCTTTCTGGTTTTTCGAAGAAAGAAAATTAAACAAAAAGAACAGATTTTGTATGGTGAAGCTATGGCCAGAGAGAAATCCCTTCGTAATCAGCTTCTGTTAGAAGCTAATGCATCACAGGAACGAATCGACTATCTAAAGAGCATTCTTGCACTGTTAACCTATGCGTTAAAAGAACTTAAGCGAGATTTAACAGTATTAAAAGCTAACTAAACATTTTATAGAAAGAAAAGTCTATTTTAATTTCCCATCCATATTTCACGCAAAAGGAACTCGCAAGTGTTTTGTGCCAGCCAGGGTAAAACACGAGAAGAAGCATTAGCAAACATAAAAGAAGCTATTTACGGTTGCATAGAAGCAAGAAAAGAGATGGGATTGCCTTTAGGGAACGAAGAAGAGATCGTGGAGGTGGAGGTGGCTATCTAGTGCCACCCCGTGGGGAGTTCACAATGACCCATGATTCTATTACCATCGGCTCAGAGGCAGACTGATGACCAAATTAGTCATTTTGCCTCCTCCAATTCTCAATTATCTTTCACTAAAATCACTTTACCGTTTTCAATTCTTACCAGAAGTATATTTTCCATGGTTTTATAGAGTATCTGGCCGTTTTTATCAATAATCATCATTTTATAAGGGGATTCACTTTCTTTTTTAAAAATCGCCGTCAAATAACCATTCTGGATCTCCATTTTTTTGAGCTGCCCGCCGGGATTGATCGATTCCTCATTACCAAGAGCAAACAGCTGTCCAGTGTCTGCCAGCGCATAATATAAATGCCCCTGCAGCACTTCATACTGGCTTACCGCTTGACTGATCAATAGTTCGGCCTGCCCTCCGCTTAACGGAACCCGGTACAGATATTGATTACGGTCGGTAAAGTAGATCATGTCATCGGTAATTTTAAAACCGGACGCCTCTGCTTCACAGACTCTTGCTGTTTTGCCGCTGTGGATATTTACTCGGTAGATACCGGTGGTAGTTGGCAAGTTTTTATCTTGATAGTAACCAAGTACATAAATCTCTTCGTCAATCAAGTATAGATCCTGACTGGGCTGGGATGAGAGGCCCTGACTGTCACTCAGGAAGAAGCGGCCAAAATAGCATTCCGGGTCGCCCACATTGGTGTATTCATTCTCACCCGTGTTTTTGATCTGCAGATTATCAGCAATCGGAGGAGCCCAGTGATCGACCCTGACGGTGTAATCATCATATATTCTTATCGCGGAATAACCGTGGTCAATATCCTCGGTCGTACCGTCCTCCTTCAGCCAGATAATGTGATCGGATCCCATGGTGGCACCGCCGCTATGATATTTCAAAATAGCTTTACCGTTGTCAGTATGTAATGATGACAGCCCATATTCATAACCAAAATAATAGCTTTCCGTCAACTGATAAACTTCTCTGCGTTCTGTGGGATTAGCGACCGGTGCTTGATAAATTTTACCCTTCTCCCCTTGATAGTAATAATAGTTTCCGGCCATCGTAAAGGCCCCCTTTTCCCCATCAGGCAGGGTAACGATCGGAAGCGTCAGCTGGGCTGCCGTCGTATCGGAAGCAGCTGAATTGATCACCAGGCCGTTTCTCTCATCAAAAGAATATTTCCAGCCAAATTCATCCACCGCAAACCGCCAGGTCAGAGGGAAATAAGTAATGTTCCTAAACACCAGCAAGGGATATTCTTCCTTGCTGTTATCGATCTGTTGGCCGTTGACATTGATTTTGAAGGCAGCAATGGCCGCTGTATAAGCAGTATTATTTCTGCCACCTGCCTGATATTTATGGTATCCCCAATTGACGCCGGTCTTGGCGATCTTTAGTCCGGTGCTGCTGTCCCATACACTTTCCAGGCCCAGGAAGCGGCAGTCGTAATAAGTCATAGGAAAATAAGTTATATCTTTGTACACGATCAATGGATACTGGTTGCTTGCATTTTCAATGACCGTCCCGTTCAATCTCACCTTAAAAGCCGGCAAAATAACTTTTACATTGCCACTTGCAGCATGGGCTGGAACAGAAAATATGCCCAGCGTAAATATGATCATCAGTAACAGTGTGGTTAGTTTTTTCTTCATCTTGATCTCCCCTCTCACTTACAATCTTTTAAATGATCTCTGAATATTTTAAGTAATTCTTGTGGCTCATCAATAAAATAGGACCGAGCCACCTGGCCATTAGCATCTAAATCACAGCCATTCCACCAGATGGCGACCTTTATGCGCGGATACTTAGAAAGATTGTCAAACATATCTTCTACCCAGGCTTCTTTGCTGCCGCCGGCATTGCTGGAGGAAAACTCGGTTATCATCAGTGGTTTGTCAGATACGCGCACCGCTTTTAAATACAGCTCATCATAAATCTCGGTAAAGCTCCTCCATTTTTCACCGTTATAATAATTCCCGGTATTATAGCCGGTCAGCCCCACTACATCAACATATTCATCCCCCGGATAATACATGATTTCATGATTCCATTTGAAATTAGGAAAGGATTTTTCATTGGGATTCCAGACCCAGATAACATTCTCAGCACCTGTAGCAGTAAAAATTTCGTAGATGTATTTATATAACGCTTTATAAATTTCCGGATCTCTGGCTGTATGGAAACTGGAATATTCACACCAGTCACCATTCATCTCGTTGCCGAAGCGGAAAAGGACCGGGTGTCCAAACGCCGCAGTTTCCGCTGCAAATGCCTGCAGGAAAGGATCATATTGCCCGTTTAAGATGTCATAGACCATATTGCCTTCCCCGGCTTCCTGACTGGTTGTCTGCAGGGTAAGTTCAAGAGTCTTGCCTTTGGCATAAGCCTTGTCCAGGTCCGATTTCACATAGCCCGGTGTAAAAGTTTTTTGTACATGCTTGTAAACCAGTAAAAACTTAAAATCATGCTCCAGCTGCTTTTCCAAATGATTCAGTTCCCACATGTCCTGGGGGGCGGAATATTTAAAGATACCCCAGGTCAGGTCACTTTCCGGGGAGAAATACTGGTTATAGAAGTCCCGGGTCTCGGTATTCCAGAATTCATTTTCAGTTTTGCTCATTTTTACAGTAGAAGGCTTGACCGTTGCTGGAAAAGTATAAAACCCTGCAAAAAGTTCTTCATAACCGCCACATTGATCAAAAGGAATATCTGCTTTGACTAGAAAGGTGTAAACAAAGCCTTTATCCATTATATCGATACAGGCATAGTAGTTCTTATCATCAGCTACATTTAATAACTTATTTCTTGACCACTGATTGATCACAGTCGGAAACCCATTGATATCAGTTTTCTTTTGCAATTCCGCTTTGTGGTCAGCGGTATTCTTTAAGAAATAGTTGGAATAGGATATATAAGCATTGGCTGAAATATTATTCGCAGTCAATGGCTGTTTATATATTTCCATTCTCCGGTGCTCATCTTCCAGTACCATTCTTATGTAGCTGGATTCATTTTCAGTGACTTTCATAGCCGCTGGAATAGTGATCCCATAACCATCCACCTGATTAACAAAAATGACCCGGTCCTCAGGCATGCAGACAATAAGATAGGCACTTTCTTGAGCTGCCGGCGGCAATTCCGCACTCCCTGCCCGTTGTTCTATTTTTAAAAACCCGGATGTCTGCAGGTTCGTGCCCGATAAAACCAGCCAGAATAAGGTTATACTGATAATGATCATTATGCACTTGAATAGTTTGCTTGTTGTCAATGTTTTCATATCTATTACCCGTCCCCTGTCATGTTCAATTGAGCGGCTAATTGTCTTGCGCAGTATCAATGGTTTGGTCAGAAGTTAACTGTGCAAGATCTATGATTACTACTTCTGCCGGCTGTGAAGGGGTTTCCGGTTCTATGGTCTGAGCTGAAGGAATTGCTGGCGCTTCCGTTGCTTCTTTTTCCTGCTTATCGATGTCTGCGTTATGGTTGTTGATTGATGGATCATCTACATCAATACCAGATCGATCATCAATAGGAGCCGTATTTTTGTCCCGAATGATACCCTGCTCATAGAGGGGGGCAGAAATTATTTCCCCAGCCTTTACCGGCAGATCATTGATCTGTATTAAACTGCCGCCGAACAGCAGCGCAATAAGGATGAAAACCAATGCCCCAGTCCCTTTTTTCTTATGTTTCCTATCGAATATATTTATGACTCTGTCCTGGAGACTTTCTCTGCCGCTTTTAAAACCGGTAGAAACAGCCGGATTAATATTTCTGCCGTTATGAGCAGCCATTTCAATGATCATCAGGCTGTACAATCTTTTCTCCTCGGTCCCGGTTCCCTGCAAGGCAATTTGATCACAAGTGATTTCAATATCCCGTTCAGCCCGAGCGGCCATGATATGTACTAAGGGGTTAAACCAATGAACCGTGCGCACCAGAAGCAGCAATACTTTATAGGCGATATCATGACGCTTGATATGGTTCAGCTCATGGCTTAAGATCATTCTTAACCGGGTATCATCATAATGATCATGGGGCAGCAACAGGACCGGCCGGAATAAACCAACCACCAGCGGTCCCGATACTTCTTGGCAAATACAAATTTTAACTTTTGATTTCAGTCCCTGTTGGCAGCTGATCTCAGCAACTAAACGGGCAATTTTGCTCTCTGCCGATACACTTAAACGACTTCTGACAATACTGCGAAATGATAGATAGCTTTTAATATTGACCAATAGAAATGCCAGCGCACCAGCCAAATAAAGTATCACCATGATTTCGACAATACCAATACCAAGAATGAAATCAAAAGCAGTGGCGGATAAGTTGCTCACAGTAGATGTTGCATGGGGAACCAGACCGCTGACAGCAGAGATGCTTTCTTTTGGTGCGGAAGCAATATTAAAACTGAACGGTGTGGCTGCTCCGCCGGAAAAAGGAATGATCAATCTTAGCGAGACAGCCAGCCATATAAAGTATCTCCAGTTTGATATGTATATTTTATTCAATAAAGGTGCAGTCAAAAGCAAAATTGCAATGATCGGGGTCATACTCAGAGATAAAGTTAGAATGTTAAAAAGAATTTCTATCATAACTAGCCCTCTTTATTTTTATCGGCAATCTCTTCCACAAATTGTTTTAATTCCGCCAGGTCTTCATTACTTATCGCATCCCCGTCATATAAGGCCGCGACAAAATTCTTGAGTGAGCCCATGTGCATTCTTTTCAGAAATGATTTACTTTCCTTGTTAAGATAATCTTGCTCATTAATGAGAGAAGTGTAATAATTTACTCTTCCCTGCTTACTGATCGCCAGAAACCCCCTGTCCACTAAACGAGCTAAAAAGTTAAGCACGGTTGTATTGGCCCAATGTTTCTCCCCGGCCAGCTTGTCCATAATATAGGCAGAAGAAACCGGCTGCCCCGCTTCCCAGATGATCATCATCAATTCCAGCTCACTGTCCGGCAGTCGTTTTATGTGTTCCATGTCCTTCTCCTTTTCCTCATTTAATACTACGCAAACCAAATCTTTTTCTTATTCTACATTTGTAGAATTTCAAAGTCAACTGTTTTTATTTACCAAAAACCAGCAAGAGAACATATCGATTAACCCTACCAACACGACGGAAAAATAGCAGGGGTTTGTTTATCAGCACCAAAATAACATGACGTAAAATGATAAAAGCCGCTCCTGCAAAAAGCAGGAACGGCTTTATTCCCGGGATTTCAGCCAATATAAAAACCACCCACCGATAAAATTCTTTTTATCAATAGATGGTAGATAATCTGGCTA
>NZ_JAQVZX010000088.1 GCF_028707975.1 Syntrophomonas sp. | reverse complement strand
CCCCCCAGGACAATAGCCAGTAAATAGCTGCTGTGAGTCCAAAATTCGGATATTTGCAACAACTGAAGACTAATTGCCAGCAAAAGCAGCATTCCTGATAGCAGAGTGGACAGATAATATTTATTACTCTTCCATAGAGAGATTCTCTCTTCTGCAGCGGGATTTCCCTCTTCGCTCCCCCGGTATCCCATTTTTTCTATTACGCCCAAGACTTCGGACAGGGGAATCTGGTGGCTGATTTTCATTTTGGAAGCGGCAAAGTTCACCCGGGCTTCTTCTACCCCGGAGATAGCCAGTATGCTTCTCTCCAATTTAGCGGCACAATCAGCGCAATCCAGCCCTTCCAGACGAATAACGCTGCTCTTGCTGTCGGAAAATGTCTCCTGGATACGCCCCGGTGAATCTGTCCAGTTGCCTACTTTGCCAGGAACAGCTAGTTGCTCTTCCCTTACTTCATATCCCAGCCCCCGCAGCGATTCCATGATCCGGGTGGTATCGGTGATAAAGGGGTTATAGCCATATTCCAGTCTGCCCGTTTCGGCCTCGAAATGGACTTTGACAACTCCGGGCCATCCTCGCATCTTCTCTTCTAGTCTGCTGCTCTCATCAAGCACTCCCGGAGCAAAAAGGCGCAAACAACCTTGTTCTGCGATGTCTTCTATTCGTATAGCCATTCCCGACAAATTGTGCACCTCCTTTATCAATAAGAAAGTGAGGGGTAAGGAGTTAACATACCAGTTGCATCTTAGCGTTCAAGTACAAGCGGATTCACTTTTTATCGGTGCTGGTGTCCTCCTCCCGGTTCTCAGATATCTCTCCTTTATATTGGTTTACAGTTTATCAGATACGCTGAGCGCCGGGCGCGATGGGGATTAGCAAGAAAAGTTTTCTCCTCACTCATTAACATGCTCCAATCCCTGGGCAAAAAGAGTTCTGACATGATCATCCGCCAGGGAATAGTAGACTACCTTCCCTTCCCGGCGAAACTTGACCAGCTTCTGACTGCGAAGTACCCGCAGCTGGTGCGATACCGCCGAATCAGACATCTCAATAACGGCCGCCAGGTCACAGACACATAGTTCCTGCCGCATCAGAGCAGAGAGTATTCTTAGCCTGGTCGCATCCCCCAGGGTTTTGAAAATATCCGCCAAAGCCGTTACCGTATCTTCCGCCAGCCTCTCCCGGCGGGCCAGCTTCACCTTATCCTCATGAATACACTGGACTTCACAGCAATCTTCCCCAGCCGTTGTCATTGTATCCCTCACTCCCAATCCTACATTTGAATAATTGTTCATATGTTAGTTTTATTATCACCTTTTCCAGCAGAATAATCAAGCAAAAAAAAGAGCAGGGGCAAGGTATAAACTTTATTATTGCCGAGCAGGAGAAAAAGGAATTATTATTTGTGGTCAAAATTAAAAACCGAATACTTTGGCACAAAAAACTAAAAACCGCGGGAAAACCCGCGGTTATAGATATTCCTTTGGTACGGAAGCGTGATTAATATTACTTCCTTAATTCCATCTCCCATTCGTTTTTGTCATCTTCTTTCATGGTTACCTGGTAGCCGCTGGTGCGGGCCAACTTGCTCACATTTTCCTTGGACACGCTGCTGGTTCCTACCACCAGTAATTCCCTTACTCCCTTATCCATAAGTTTCTTGGTTTTAATCACCGGCATGGGACAGCTCAAACCTCTGACATCCACCTTTTCCATTTTCCCCGTCCCCCCTTAATCTTCCTGGAAGGCAAAGCCAATGGCCGCCACTACGACTATTCCTACAATGCAGGCTATCTGCCCGTAAATCCCCGGTCCTCCGGAACTCGCTACCACCCCGTCCGCCACTTTCATGGCTCCGGAGGCAAACATGAAGTTATGACATATAGCAGCACCTACAATCATACCCACCACGACTGTAGCTGCATCGGTATCTCCTTCTCCGGACAAGATCAACTGTCTCAAGGGGCAACCGCCTAACAGAGTAGCCGTCAATCCTACCAGGTAAAGCCCGAGGAAATTCCACAAGTGCATGGTATGAGCCACCGGTTGCGGAGCGAAACCAGTTTTGAAGAAGCCAAAAGCTATATTTAAAAGCAGGGCCCCCACAAATATACCGATGAAGCCTAGTAAAAGGGTATTATCCCGAATCAGCATGAAGTCTCTGATTCCACCGCTCAAGCAGAGACGAACCCGCTGGGCCAGTATCCCCACCAAAAGTCCGGCGCCCAGACTAAAAGCCAGCGGAGCAAACATACTGCCTGGTCCTTCGGCGCTGAAGAACAGGGGTCCCCCCGCATCAGGGTTAAAGACCGTAGCCTTCAACAAGATGAATAAGAAAAAAGCCATAATAAGGGGCAGAACAAATCCTCCCGCCTGAGAATGGCTGTATTCGGCCCGTCCCAGGTTAAAACCCCTTTTTAAAAAGAAAACTCCTGTTCCTACTCCAAAAACAAAACCAATAAAAGCAACTACTGCATTGTAATCTCCCCCGGCCATACGCAGTACATCCCGCAAGGGGCAACCTAAAAATACCAGAGCTCCGATCATCATGAATACTCCCAGGATGAAGCGCACCAAAGTGGCCGAGCCTCCCCGGGATTTGAACTCCCCGGCAAAAAGAGAAGCCAGCAGAGCACCCAGAACCATCCCAATAATTTCCGGCCGCATGTATTGAACCACACCAGCCCGGTGCAATCCAATCGCCCCGGCAATGTCCCGTTCAAAACAAGCGATACAGAAACCCATGTTGGGTGGATTCCCCAGTTTGACCAGGGCTACCGCAATTGCCCCAATTATCAAACCGACACTCAGTACAAACCATTTTGTCCTGTCCAAAACAATCCCTCTCCCTTCATATATAACAATAAGTTATATATTAAATGTTATATAATTATATTTCGGGATGCTGTTGATTTATTCCTGCCTGTAGGGCAAATTTTTTTAATGATTTTGTTGGAAAAGCGGAAAAGGTCTTATGAATTGAAAGTTTACATAATTGAACTGTCCATAAATAGCGGGCAAGACGGATAAAGAAGCAAAAGAAGCACAATTAATTGTGCTTCTAAAATCCTTCCCTAATTGTCAAATTGTTTAAAAGTCCTTAATCATTTCCCAGATCATCAGCTTCACTTCTTATCGCAGAGCTCTTGAAATCGCAATGCTCTCCTTCTCTGATTTCTCTCTGTCGCCGACGGCAGTAACCCGCACCCATGCAGTAGTTGCCTCCTTCGATGCGTATAGCTTTACCGCTGCTCAAAGCAAAGGCGATTTTAGCCCGGGCTTCAACCAGTATCCTTTGAAAAGTAGGACGGGAAACCTGCATTCTCCTGGCACAATCTTCCTGCTCCAGGCGCAAATGATCCTTCAAGCGGATGGCCTCCAGTTCTTCCACCTTTATTTGCACTTCTTCCAAACGCGACAACGGTATACCTGCCGGTTTGAAACACTCCACCCGGGGCATGTATTCGACTCGGCGACACCTGGGTTCCCGTGCCATTTCCTTCTCTCCTGTTCTTATCCATTAAGCTGAGCCAGCTTGGACCCTACTTGGTTTTGATTCTAGCCCGGTTTTGAACATATGTCAACGCAAGCAATAGCAAAGCAGGCTTTAAACCCAAAAAAAGGCCACCCCCCCCTGCTAACCCGGCTTCTTAGCGCTCAATCCGGTTGCGACCCTCCCTTTTGGCTCGGTACAGCAACTGGTCGGCCCTTTCTATGTAATCGGCCATTTCTTCCCCCTGGTGCTGGCTGATTCCGATGCTTACGGTGATTCCTTCCTCACTTTCCTCGAAGCCCTCCGCTTCAACCTGCTGACGTATTCTCTCCGCCACCTGCATTCCGTTATTTAGATTGGTCTGCGGTAAAACAATTAGAAATTCTTCTCCTCCATAACGCCCGGCTATATCGATACTGCGCAAATTTCTCCTTATTATTTGGGACACCTCTACCAGTACCACATCCCCTACCTGATGACCAAATTCATCATTAATGCTCTTAAAATGATCAATATCCAGCATCATTATAGTCAAATCTTGTTGGTAGCGATTGGCCCGCGCTATTTCCAATTGCAGCTTTTCCATCACCTGCCTGTGGTTATACAATCCGGTAAGGCTGTCCGTGACCGCCTGAACTTTAAGAATTCTATTCAGCTCACGCAGTTGCTGGTTTTTTTCCTCCAGTTCTTCTTCCATCCTTATTCTCTCCGTAATATCATGGAATACCATTAACAGAAGTTTCCTATCCCTGACCTGAATCAAATCAGCGGATAGAAGACCAGGCACTTCCTGACCCTCTTTTGACCTGAACTTGCTTTCTATGTTCCTGATCCTTTTCTGTTCCAATAACATCTTCTGGATATGCAGTCTCTGCGATACGCTTAATACTCCCAGCTCAGAGCAACTACGCCCAATAACCTCTTCCCGGTTGAATCCCAGGGTATTCAAAAAACTCTCATTAATATCCAGATAAATCGATTCATCGAAAGTAGTAATACTCATGAGGGAGGGATTCAGACAAAAAGCATGGGAAAACATCTCCTGGGACAAATCATCAGATATGGCTTGAGACAAACCCAATAACAGTTTTTTCCTGTTCCAGCCTTCTTCGAGCAGCCGGGGTTCAAAGGAAAGCCTCTTCGTAGACTTTTCATTATCTTCCCGGGCGGTTTTTATCTCGCTAATATCATGCAGGGCTACCCCCAAAATACCAGGCTGGGGACTGAATAATACCAGCAAAAGCCATTTACTTGACGCTGGAGCATAACACTCCCGTCTTTCCTTATTGCCCTCCGGTCGAATACGGTCTAATAGCCCTCGCCAGTCAAATATACCTGGGAACAAATCCTGGAGGCCCCGGTCAATAATATCCATTTTATTAAGCCCAGTTAACTTGATAAAAGCGGGATTAAATAAAAACAGCTCAGCGTCTTTAGCTTTAGCTTCCCGGTCGATAATAAACCGAAAAAAAGCCAGGCCATGATTCAAATTTTCCAAAACAGCCTGGTAAAAGTCCAGGGGAAAATGCATCGCTCTCTTCCTTTCACATAGGGAAATGGGAGAGTTTATCTTGTTTTAAATTAAGAATGATGATTCCTGCATATTTCCTTTTTTAAGGAATTATAACACTTCCCTGCTGATTCTGCAAAGCGGATTAAGCCCTGAATCTTGGTGCAGAGCTCGAGTTATGAAGGGCCATGATGTGAATCCTTCTTTCCGTAAGAGCAGCCTTATTGTATTATACTTGGAAAAGGAATGATTCATGCTATGATTGATTTAACCCTCGTGCGGCAATATATCATGAATATATCACGGTGACGATTCTTCTGATATATCATAAGGAAGGTGTCACTGCAAAAAGTAATAAATATGCATTAGTGTGCATAAATATACCGCTCAGCTACCTTAATAGCGACCGAAGGTATGTAGGGAACGACCCCCGTGTCGTTCCGAATCAGGCGCAACAACCTTAATAGCGACTGCCAAGGCATTGTAAGGGCGGTCTTCGACCGCCCGCTTTTACCTTCGCCAGCGTTTTGTATATTCATGCAACCCTTATGCAACAAAAAGGGGTTTTTGCAGTGACATCAAGGAATAATTATTACAAAAGTGAGGAGTAAGGGGTGAGGGCTCCCGGTTTTTTCCTGCAACATCTTACTGTTCAAGCACCTATTAACTCACTTTTCGGCGGTTGTGTCCACCGGAACACTGGAGTTAAATTATAAAATGATTTAGGATTAAAATAAAAAAGGAGATTGGTATATATGATATCGGAAAAAATTCGCCATGATATTAAAAACGCTTCCTGGATAAGAGCCATGTTCGAGGAAGGAAACAGATTGCGCCAGCTATACGGGGAGGACAAGGTCTTCGACTTCAGCCTGGGCAACCCGGATTACGAACCCCCGCTGGCGGTACAGGAAAAGCTGCGGAAACTAATAATGGAAGAATCCCGAGGCCTGCACCGCTATACGGCCAATGCCGGCTACCCGGAGGTTAGAGAAAAGATCGCCGACAAACTGCGGGAAGAAACGGGTAAAGCTCTAACCCTTGATCATATCGTAATGAGCTGTGGAGCCGCCGGAGGCCTCAATGTGGTTCTGAAAACCATCCTTGACCCCGGCGAAGAAGTTATCGTCTTCTCCCCCTACTTTGTGGAATACGGCTTTTATGTGGACAACCACGGGGGTAAAAGCGTGGTGGTACCGACCGACCTTAACTTCCTACCAGACCTGGAGGCCCTGGAAAAAAGCCTGAGTCCGCGCTGCAAGGCTATCATACTTAATTCCCCCAACAACCCCAGTGGTGTGGTCTACGGTGAAAGCACCCTTAAGGCCCTGGCCGCTATCCTGGAACAAAAAGAAAAAGAATATGGCCACAGTATTATGGTGATTTCGGATGAGCCCTATACCAAACTGGTCTATGATGATACCGTGGTTCCGCCGCTGATGAAGTTTTTCCCCCACTGCATTCTGGTCAATTCCTTCAGCAAATCCCTGGCCCTGCCCGGCGAGCGCATAGGCTACATCGCCGCCAGCCCGGATATCGAGGATATAGAAACCCTGATGGCCGGCCTCAGCTTTGCCAACCGCACCCTGGGCTTTGTCAATGCCCCTTCCTTATTTCAGAAGCTGGTAGCCCTGTCCCTGGATGAGCTTCCCGATACCAGTGAATACCAGCGGCGCCGCGACTTCTTCTACGGGCAACTAACGAAACTGGGCTTCTCCTGTGTCAAACCGCAGGGGGCTTTTTACCTCTTCCCCCGCTCCCCCCTGCCCAATGATATTGAATTTGTGCAAAAGGCTTTGAAATACAATCTTTTGCTGGTTCCCGGAAGCGGTTTTGCCTGCCCCGGCTATTTCCGCATAGCCTATTGTGTAGATTTTAAAACCATTGAAAACTCGATACCCGCTTTTGCCGCCCTTGCAGAAGAGTTAAAGCAATAAGTAACTTTGCAGGGTGGAACACCAGGAGTACCCGGCGGGGACGTTTCTATGCCCCTCTATGCCCAGATAAATGTTAAGAGAGCAGCTACACTGGTAAAGATGAGAGCTATGAGAAGGGCAATTTTGATGACTTGCGACTCGATACCCATACTATCTATGGTAGCAGCAGCATTCTGCAGTTTGGCCGGGGAAATAACACTGGCCAAACCAGCACTGATAGCCGTTCCGGCAGTCACCACCA
>NZ_JAQVZX010000024.1 GCF_028707975.1 Syntrophomonas sp. | reverse complement strand
TCAAAATTGTCTCTTTACCTTCCTCAATTCTATCTATAGTCTTTTCCACCGGAACTACCCGGAATTTCGTTTTGCCTGCTTCTTGATAGGAGTGGGAAAAGGTTGGAGTGTATGACACCTCATCCAAAAGGGTAATTCCGCTGGAAAAATCTTTGGTGAATTTAGCTTTCAGGACTATGCCGCTATTTCGTTCCTGTCCGATCTGATGACTAATGAAGTTGCCCATAGAGTAGATTACAAACTTATCCTTGTTCTCAATTTTAACGTTTTCCATGGTCTGAATAACATGGGGATGACTGCCCAATATCAGATCCGCTCCAGCTTCCAGAAAGCTATAGGCCTGCCTATTTTGTATGTCAGTTGGCCGAGGATTGTATTCCAGTCCCCAGTGCAGAACCAGCACCAAAACATCTACCTGGGGTCTAAGCACCTTGATATCAGCCAGAATTTTATTTTCATCAAGGAAATTTACTAGAAAAGAGTATTTATCTGGTAGCGGTATGCCATTGGTACCGTAGGTATAGGCCAGGTAAGCCACTTTTATACCTTTAATATCCTTTATCAAGTAAGTATGGCTGTCTTTTTCGTTTTTGTATGTTCCCAGGGTATCCAGACCTGCCTGCCGCAAAACCTCCAGGGTACGAATGGCTCCTTCTACTCCGCGATCCAGGCTGTGGTTATTGGCTGTCACCACCAGATCAAAACCGGCTTCCTGCAAGGTTTGCGCCATAGCATCAGGACTGTTGAATAAAGGATAACCGGTATAAGCGGAATCCGGGCCGGCCATAGCCGCCTCAAAATTGATTGAGCTGTAGTCTCCTTCCATAATCAAATCTCTTACCTCAGGAAAGAAGCTGTCAAAACAGTAAGAACCATCGGCTTGTAACCCAGACCATATCTGAGTATTGTGCATCAGACAATCGCCTGCTGCAGTAAGGGTAATACTCGCCATTCTCGGGGCGGGGGTACTTTTATTCTTTGAAATTGGTGAAACAACAGAGCTCCCCATAGGCTCCCGCTGGCAAACTGTCGCCTGGTATATAAAAAGAGAGGCCAAACTACCCAGGCTGATTAATATAAACACTAAAGCCAATCGTCTTAACATAAGGGCTCACTCCAAGCAAATCAAGCTGCGGGCATGGGGACGGTTCTTTTGCCCGCTTTAATCCAAGCTAACAGTCCCCAGTTTTCCCCGTCGGAATTCCTGCAGCAAAACCTGGCAAGTTTTATCCAGGTCAGGGACTCCTCCCTTAAGCAAGTATCCTCTCTTCCGGGCTATTTCCGCTAGCAGCTCTTCTCCAAGTTTATTTCCAGCATCCAAGCCCAATTTATCGACCAGGGTTTGCGGATATTTATCTTTTAAAATGGAGAGCAGGTAAAGCCCTACCTCATACTCACTGTAAGCATTCTCTCCCACTATATCCAGAAGAGCCAATTTTAATCCCTGCTTTTCATTTTCAACCCGGGGCCACATCAGGCCTGGTGTGTCCAGCAATTCAATGTCTTCCCGCACCCGCACCCATTGTTTACCTCTGGTTACACCCGGTTTGGCTCCGGTCTGAGCGATTTTCTGCCCCACCAGACAGTTCAAAAAAGTAGATTTCCCGATATTGGGAACCCCCATTACCATCGCTCGGATAGCTCTTGGTCTTCTACCTTTTCTTTGCAATTCCTCCGCCTTTTCCTGGAAGGCTGATTTTATGGTTTTTAAAAGTGCTTGACGACCCTTACCGCTGAGAGAATCCATAGCAGTTACCAAAAATCCCTCCTGCTTCAGGTCTTGCATATAACGGCGGATTGCTTCCGGCGACGCCAGGTCAGCTTTATTTAATATCATTACTATTTTCTTATTCCTGGCTATCCTCTCCAAATCACTATTCCGGCAGGAAAAAGGAGCCCGGGCATCAAGCAGTATCAAAGCTATATCAACCAACTTTATATTCTGTTCTATCTCTCTCCTGGCCTTTACCATGTGGCCTGGAAACCAGTTAATAGTCAAGGCATTTCCTCCTTTTTTCGTAAGTTGATAAAAAAATACTTTTCTCAACTTACGAAAAAAGAGAATACCTGCCTGGTATTCTCCTTCGTCGTTATTGATCTTAGTACCTGCCTTTTTCTTTTACCCGGGCCTTCTTGCCAGTAAGTTGGCGGAGGTAGTACAGGCGTCCCCTGCGAACTTTACCCCTTCTGGTCACTTCAATCCTGGCGATCTTGGGGGAATGCAGGGGAAATGTCCTTTCAACTCCAACTCCAGATGTGGTTCTCCTTACGGTAAAGGTTTGGGAAAGGCCGGTGCCTCTAATTTTTATTACCGTTCCTTCAAAAACCTGAAGCCTTTCCCGGGTACCCTCAACCACCTTGACATGAACCTTGACGGTATCTCCAGGGCCGAAGCGGGGCAGGTCTTTCTTATAGTATTCCTCTTCGATAGACTTGATTATGTTTTGCATCATCCAACCTCCTTCCAGAAGGTGTTCATACATTTTAGGCTAATGCAGCGGACCACCTTTTTTCACACAGAACAAAAACATTTTATCACAGGATACCTATAATCTCAAGGAAAAACTACAGGTTAAACCAGTATTCTCCTAGCAAGCGATCCAGAATTATAGATACGGCACTGCGCACCGACAGGTGATTATATCTCCTGTCCGCTTCAATAGGCTGCAAAATATAGTCACAAGCCTCCATTATTTCCTTCTGTATACCCCAACCGGTACCAAAGAGAAGCAAAAATGATTTCTCTTCATTAAAGACCATATTTTTTAGCTTACTATAGCTAATGGTATTGGAGTATAATCTCGCATCAGTTGCAACAGTAAAAACCTTATCTCCATTCATACTCTCCAGATATTCCCGTAGTTCTTCCAAAGTTGTAGCGGTTCTTATGATACTGAAAGCATCTTTGCGGTCAGGGTTGTATTCCCCCCCAAAACCTTCCTGCCAGTAGGAAATAATATCTCTTATCAGTTCGTGTTGGCTGGGGGAAGGGTGAACCAGAAAGAAAGCATCTACATCATAGGTACGGGCTGCCCGGGAGATATCGTGCAAGTCCAGGTTAGTTATGGAAGTTGTTATTATATCCATACGCTTGTTATACATGGGATAATGCAAAAGAGCTATATACACTTTGGCTTTTCTCAAGACTCATTTCTCCCTGTGGAATAGTATTTCCTGCAGTAAGCTTTCTTCTTCTGCGTCAAGGCATTTCTCCAATAAAAGCTCGGGGCGTTTTAAGAAAGTTCGTAAAAGACTCTGCTTTTTTCTCCAACGCCGGATATTTTCATGGTGCCCGGAAAGAAGAATCTCGGGAACTTCCTGCTCGCCATAGGAAGCCGGTCTGGTGTATTGTGGATATTCCAGTAGAGAATAGCTGAAGGATTCTTCCAGAGCCGAATTCTCATCCCCCAAGACCCCTGGTATTAACCTCGCTATAGCATCGACCAGCACCATAGCCGGAAGTTCACCCCCGGTTAGTATATAGTCGCCTATAGATATTTCCTCATTTACCCTGGCCATAATTCTCTCATCTATTCCCTCGTAATGTCCACAAATAATGAGCAGTTGCTCCATCCTGGCCAATTCCCGCACCCTGGTCTGGCTAAGCGGTTTACCCTGGGGAGACATATATATCACCCAGGAAGCAGAGTCCTTCACTTCTTCAATCGCAGTCCCCAGCACATCAGCTTTCAAAACCATGCCAGCCCCTCCGCCATAGGGGTAATCATCAACCTGCTGGTGGCGATCCCGCGCAAAATCTCTGATATTTATAGTATTAATAGTAAGTATTCCCTGTTCTCGGGCTCTTCTTATTATGCTCTCATTAAAGGGAGAAACAAACATCTCGGGAAACAGGGTTAAAATATCTATTCTCATAATCACCTCAGTAGCGGCTTTTTCTTCCTGCCCGCTTAACCACTGCCAGGTTTTTTCCCCTGACATGCTTAATCTTCAAGCAAACCGGGCAAAAGCTTAATCTCCATACGCTTTTCTTCCAGCTTTACTGCCAAAATTACATCTTTAATGGCAGGAATTAGTATTTCTCCGTATTGAGGAGAAGCTACTACATAAACATCATTGGCGCCAGTTTCAATTATTTCCTTCAACTCCCCCAGGAGACCCTTTTCTACATCGTATACAGAGAGACCCTGGAGTTGGAAGTGGTAGAAGTATCCTTCGGGCAAAGTATAAAGTTCACTCTCATCAATCTGCAAAACTGCATTCTGAAATTCCCGGGCAGCTTCCACTGTGTCTATACCTCTAAACTTAAATAAATAGTAATTTTTGTGAGCCTTTACCCCATCAATAAGGAATAGTCCTAGCTTTGCTCCCTGATTCAAAATTACTCTATCCAGCTTAAAAAAGCGTTCTGGGAAATCAGTAAGGGGAATCACTTTCATCAAGCCTGCGTAAGCAAAAGTTCCGGCAATTTTCCCTATAGCCACCAGCTTATCAGTATTCAAGCTACCACCTCCCGGGCTTTATTCTTCGCTTAAAAAAGCTTTATAAAAGAAATCTGCCCCATGCCGGTGAAAGTTAATCTTTAAACATAGAATAAAAAAGTAAGGAGTAAGGGTTGACCCGAATGAATACCAAATAGAAAGGGCTAATAAATTAGCCCTCCTTAACGATTTCTACAGCTACCCTTTTTCCTTCTTTGGCGGCTGTTGCTTTAGTCAGAGTACGAATGGCCTTGGCGATCTTGCCCTGTTTGCCGATTACCTTTCCCATATCATCAGCGGCCACCTTAAGCTCCAGTACCGTGGATCTTTCCCCCTCGCTTTCTCTGACCTCAACCTCGTCCGGATTATCCACCAGCGATTTGGCAATATACTCCACCAGTTCTTTCACTAAATTTCCCCCCTGCCTAGCTCTTATATTACTTGCGAATTTCCGCGAAGCGGGCCATAATTCCCTGTTTCTGCAAAAGCGACCTGGCTGTATCAGAAGGTTTAGCTCCACTGGCCAACCATTTAAGTGCTTTTTCTTCATCGATATTTACTGTTGCCGGAGTGGTGGAAGGATTATAATAGCCCAATTCTTCAATAAATCTGCCATCTCTGGGGTATCTTGAATCTGCTACGACCAAGCGGTAAAAGGGACTCTTCTTGGCTCCCATTCTCCTCAGTCTGATTCTTGTTGCCACATATTCACCTCCTTAAATTAACTTGAAATCTAAAGCATTATCTTTCGTGATTTCTAATAATAAAGTAGGGGGATTAATAAACCAAGTAGATTTTAGCTTTTCAGCACCCCCGCTTAGCTTCTCAGCACTGCTGCTGTTCTTTACAGGTATTGAGGATTAAAAAGGAAATCTTATGGGGGGCATTCCGCCTCTTTTTCCTTTTTTCCCGGTAAGGTCAGCAAATTGTTTCATCAATTTTCTGGACTCTTCAAACTGCTTTAAAAGGCGGTTTACCTCCTGAACCTTAGTCCCGCTACCCCGGGCAATCCTTTTTTTCCTGCTCCCATTAATGATAGTGGTATCTCTTCTTTCCTGTAAGGTCATAGATTTTATTATGGCTTCAATTCTCAGGATCTCTCTCTCATCAAACTCTCCTTTGAAGCCCTTCATCTGTTTTCCAATCCCGGGAATCATCCCTAACAATTCATCCAAGGGGCCCATTGACCTTACCTGCTGCATCTGCTCCAGGAAATCCTCCAAAGTAAATTCCTGTTTGCGAATTTTGCGTTCCATTTCCCGGGCTTTTTCCTGATCAATATTAGCCTGGGCTTTCTCCACCAGGCTCAGAATATCACCCATACCCAGTATACGGGATGCCATACGATCGGGGAAAAAAGTCTCCAAAGCATCCAGTTTTTCCCCCATACCGACATATTTTATCGGGCAACCAGTAACCGCTTTGACCGAAAGCGCGGCCCCCCCTCTGCTATCACCATCGAGTTTGGTTAGTATTACTCCGGTCAATCCCAGGTCCCGGTTGAAAGACTCGGCCACATTGACTGCATCCTGCCCAGTCATGGCATCAACCACCAGCAGGATCTCATGGGGATTGATCGCCAATTTTATCTGTTTCAGTTCATCCATTAGTTCTTCATTGATATGCAACCTTCCAGCTGTATCCAAAATGATTATGTCCCGGTTCTGGCTGTGGGCATATTCCAGGGAAGCCCTAGCGATATCGACCGGATTTGATTGGCCCATGGAAAAGACGGGTATTCCCACCTGCTCACCTAAAACCTGCAACTGTTTAATAGCTGCCGGGCGATAGATGTCACCGGCAACCAGTACCGGTCTTCTTCCCTGTTTAAGCAAATTTCGCCCTAGTTTAGCCACCGTAGTGGTTTTCCCGGCTCCCTGCAGTCCCACCAGCATATATATTGAAGGGGGTTTAGCCGCAAGGTTTAATTTACTTTCGCTTCCCCCCATCAAATCAGTCATTTCATCGTGGACAACCTTGATGATTTGTTGCCCCGGGGTCAGACTCTGCAATACCTCTTGCCCCACCGCCCTCTGACGAACCCGCTCCACAAAATCTTTGACCACTTTAAAATTGACATCCGCTTCCAGGAGAGCCAGGCGTACTTCCCGCATAGCAGACTTTACATCTTCTTCACCTATTTTGCCTTTTCCGCGAAGCTTTTTAAATATATCCTGCAGCCGATCTGACAAACCTTCAAATGCCACGGTATCGCTCCTTTATACCGACTCCATAATATTGCGGAGTATTTTTCTAGCTTTTTCTATTTCATTCTGCCCTAAACAGCCTTGCTGCTTCAATAAAGCATAGACCTCTTCCAATCCCCGGCGGGTAATCGCAAATTTATCCACCAATCCCAGGCGCTCCTCATATTCCTGTAACGCAGTTTCTGCTCTTTTAAGTACATCATAAACCGCCTGACGGCTGGTTCCCCTATTTTCCGCAATCTCTGATAAGGACCAGTCATCTTCATAGTAAAGACTCATAAGATCCTGCTGTTTTGAAGTCAGCAAAGGGCCATAAAAATCTTTAAGCATAATCATGTGTTCTGTTTTCTCCAGCATAGCAACTCTTCTCCTTCGTAAAGGGAAATTGCTTTACACAACAATATTACTTTTATTGTTCACTGTTGTCAAATATTCATTAGATTTTTTTGCCCAACAACAAAAAATCATCTACAATATGCTTAGTATTCTTATATGGTTAAAATAATGCTTGTTTTTGTTGAAATGCTTCTTTTATCCTACAACAAACGCTTCATGAGTAGCTAGCGCTTGTTGACAGGCCTATTGGCAAAAAAATCAGTATTAATACGGGAGTTGAATATTATGCAAGAAAAAGTTGCCCTGCTATGTGACAGTATGTGTGATCTGCCTCGCGGCTTTATTGAAAAGTTTAATATCAAGGTTGTTTCCGCCAGAGTAATCTATCCCCAGCACGAATACGCTGACCGAGTGGACATTCAACCCGAAGAAGTTTATGCCCGTATGCCCCAGGAAATCCCTACAACTGCCATGCCACCATTACAAGAAATCAAAGAGGTGTTTGAAAATATTCGTCGCGAGGGCTTTACTCATGTGCTGGCGGTTCACATCTCCAGTGGTCTCTCCGGCACTGTTCAAGCCGTCAAGCTTGTTGCCAAAGATATTCAAGACATGAAGGTTGAAGTAGTTGATACTAAAACCTTATCCATGGCAACTGGATGGCTAGTGCTGGATGCCGCCCGCAATATTGCCAATGGGTGGAGCTTTGAAAAAACACTGGAAAGCCTGAAGAAGCTGCAAAACAAGATGCACATTTATTATGTTATTGAAACCTTGGAATATTTGCGTCGTGGTGGAAGAATCGGGTTGGTTGCCAGCATGCTGGGAGAATTTTTGCACCTTAAACCCATCATTTCAGTTAATTTGGAAGGAAAGTATTTTACCTTCTGTAAGGCTAAAGGACGCAAAAAATCCATAGAAAAATTGATTGAACTGGTGGAACAAACCATGAAAGACAAACCCTTCAATCTGGCTATTCTGCACGGGGGTGCGAAAGCTGAGTGTGAAGCTATTTTAGAAAGAATGCGTAATCTTCCCAATCTCAGGGAAGTAATCACTTCAGATATAAGCCCGGCACTGGGAGTGCATACCGGTCCGGGACTACTGGGAGTGTGTTTTCACGAAGTTTAGGGGACAATAGGGCAGTTTTGGTTCTGGCTCCAGCTATCGGGGCTTATATGAAACTTCACCCGCTTTAGTAATTGTAAATTATTGTAATTTATCTTATAATATACTTACTAAAGATTCGGGGTGAAATTAATTGCCGAGAAGAATAATTTATCTGCTACTGATAAGCATGATTTTTACCTTTAGCCACTCTACCGCACTTTCCCAGGATTGGGGAAGCATTCCCCCAATATTTTATCCTGTTAACCAAGGCTCAGATGAAGTTCAGCAGGCTTATTCTGCCATGGTCAAAAACTTTCAACTCTATTCTTCTCTGCTTGAAGATGTTGATTCCTCTACGGAACATTTAATTAGCCTGCATGCTAACGATAAAGATGAAGCCATCAACTATCTTTCCCCTGGATTTGAGCCTAACCTGGCTTCTGATATAGTTGAGGCATATACGCAGTGGATTCCTGGTATACAAAAGCTGGTGATTGTCCCCTGCGATGGTATCCCTGTTTTAACTCAAGCGGACTATAATAAATGCAGCTTTTACCAACCAAACCATAGCAGCGTTATTTTTCGACGTTCTTATTCAGGGTGTTACTCTGAACAGGACTCTTATCTTTTCATGGTTCACCTTTCTTATGTTGACGAATCCTGGAAAATCGAAAAACTTGAACTGTTGGAAAGTTCAGATTAAATCAACCTGCTCAGGAGCCTGTCCTAGCTTCATTCCTCTGCATATAAATCTTGGAACGAACCAGGTCGGTTTCTTCGTTGCTGAGTCTCTTAAGAATATTAATTTCAGTAGTTTTTTGCAGGTCAATTTCAAAGGGCGGGTGTATTAAATTGTAGTCACGGTCACATATTACATGCACCGTAGGACGCGTGGAATTAATCCGGGTAACCGATGTAACTAAAGCAATATGCCCCGTGTTAAGACTCAAAAGGCATCCTACCGGGTATATGGCTATATTCGATGCAAATGCTTCAACAATTTCCGGGTCGTAATAACTATTAGATAGCTTTCTTAGAATGATAAGAGCTTCAGTAGTGGAGTATCCCTTTCGAAAAGGCCGGTCCGCGACTACCGCATCAAAAGTATCCGCAACTGCAACAATTAAGGCGTATTCTAGAATTTGCTTTCGATCCAACATGCGGGGATATCCAGAGCCATCAACTCTTTCATGATGCTGGTAAGCAATATGCGTTACCTTGGTCGGCACTTCCCGGTAAGTTCTTAAAATATTGAAACCGATTTCGGGGTGTTTCCTAATTAGTGCATTTTCGCTTTCTGTTAGTTGACCATTTTTATTAATAATAACCGGGTCAATCATAATCATACCTATATCATGGAGTAAAGCGCCTAAACCGAGATCTATCACTTTTCCTTCCGTATATCCCATAGTTATGGCCGTCATCATTGAAAATATTGCTACATTTATTGAATGAAAAAATAAATAGTCATCATGGGCTCGAATATCATCCAGTTGAATAAGAAGGTTATGATTGCTTAATATATCATCAAGCAACATAGTAACAACCATTCTTATACTTTTTAAATCCAAAGTTTTCTTGGCGGAATAATTCTTTATCGAATTACTCAAGGTACTTGAAACCGCTGAAAGAACCTGGTTGGAAACTACCTGCGGTATATCAATATCCGCCAATCCGTCTTTGATATATATCGATTTAAAACCTAATAATCGCAATCTTTCAATATATGCTTCTGAAAGCTGGGAATTCTCCGTTAACAGAGCCCTCCCATCAGACCCAATTACCGTCCTGGCTATTACCATTCCCGGTTCTAATTCCTCCATCGGCACCCTTTTCATTAAACCATCCCCCTTAAAAGAATAAAATACATACCATTTATCTCTCTTGCATATCCGGAAAAAATACAACTTGAAGTTTACATATGTACGAATCGTCCCTCCCGTATGAAGCTAAGAACTATTTCCTGTTTTACCCCAGTTTCCCGGACCACATCAATAAGGCTAACACCAGGGTTGTCTCTAATAAAATTGCGGACAATACTATATTCCTGTTCTACAAGTCCAGTACAGTGAGGACATAATACCTGTTTTGAGTTATAGGTAAATAGCTGCTTACATTTAGGACAATTACGTATTTCAGCCATAAAGAATCTCATCCCCTTCTTGCTTTTTGGTATTTTTTATATAAATGAGTCATAGATTATATCCCTAATAAAATAAGTTAATTATGTTATTTATTCCGTTTATATGACTTCGTTCGACATCCTTTGATATAGAGTAACCTAAAATATAAAGTATTACGCCCTCCTTTGGTCCTGAATTGCATGGGACTTTTTATCCTATTTAGGATTACTGTCCTTCCCCAGAGACCTTATTTTTAAAATAATTTTGTCCTAACTTAACCCCAGGACTTTTATTCGCTTTAAACTATATGCAGTGTTTAAAATAGTGAGGGGGAGGTAAGCGAACAATCTTCGCTTACCTCCCCCTCACTACATATGAACAAAATTACACATAGCTGCTTCGCCCAATTACTTAGTGATAGTGGAAACTATTTTATTTTCGTAATTATAAAATTGCATAGCTCTTTTCGCTGTCAATCTTGGTGCTCTCAGTTTGGTGTTTTATCTTCCGACTGGCAATTCTGGAACGAACAAGTTCAGTTTCCTCATAGCTTAGCCTTCTTTTAATCTTGAATCCCTTTATTTGCTGAAGATTGATCTGAAAAGGTTTTTCAATAAAGTTCAGTTCATGGTCCAAGATTACATAAACCACCGGAGATAGAGAATTAACTTTGGTAACAGAGGTGACAACAGCAATGTGGCCAGTATTGAGGCTTACGAGACAACCAATCGGATACAGGGCGATATTAGTGGCAAAGGCTTCAACAACTTCCGCATCAAAGTAATTATTAACCAATCTTCTTATAATTATCATGGCTTCCGTAGAAGAATATCCCCGGCGAAAAGGTCGGTCTGAAACAACGGCATCGAAAACATCAGCTATCGCTACTATAGACGCATACTCCAGGATTTGTTTTTTGTCCAGTTTTCGCGGATACCCTGAACCATCAAATCTTTCGTGGTGTTGGTAAGCAATGTGGGCTACCTTGGTCGGCACTTCCCTGTAGGTGCGTAAAATATTAAAACCGATTTCCGCATGTTTATGGATTTCTTCTCTCTCCTCGGCAGTTAGTTCTCTTTCCTGTGCTGATTTAAAAATAGTCGAGTCAATCATAATCATACCTATATCATGCAACAATGCTCCCAATCCCAAGTCCACAAGCTTGGCTTCCGGATATTCCATACTTAAACCGGTCATCATGGATAAAACAGCTACATTAATGGAGTGAAACAAAAGGTAATCATCATAGGCCCGAATATCTTCCAGATGGATAATAACATTTCTATTGGTCACTATATCCTCCAGCAGCAAGGATATCATCTTCCTAAGCTGAGAGATATCCAGGGTTTTTCTAGAGGAAAATGTTTTAAACATACTATTCACATTGCTGGAAACAGCAGTTAGCACCTGGGCAGAAATAACTTCCGGTATTTCAATATCAGCTAAACCATCTTTAATGTAAAGCGAACTAATTCCTAATTGTTGCAATCTCTGTATATAAGTTTCATTCAAGCGCGTATTCTCGGTAAGCAAAGCCCTGCCATCTGCTCCAATTATAGTCCGGGCAATTACCATACCGGATTCCAGTTCTTCCATAAATACTCTCTTCATGAGCCTTCCTCCCTCTAATTCAGGAGTACTTAATGCCGACTTTAGCCTGCATCCTGGTTAGTTAATTCTAGAATAACACAAGCGTCACAATATATCTTCTTACCAAAAGCGCATTTTGTATAGGACTTTGGTGTAAATTTAAAAATTTATTATAATTTAGGCTGGTTGCCTCTTCATAATTTGACTTTACATAGATATCATGTAATTCTAAGGATATTTAATTCATGATGTCACTGCAAAAAACCCTTTTTGTTGCATAAGGGTTGCATGAATATACAAAACGAGCGTTGGTGAAGGTGAAAGCGGGCGGTCGAAGACCGCCCCTACAATGCCTTGCGGTCGCTAGTTGTTGCGCCTGATTCGGAACGACACGGGGGTCGTTCCCTACACACCCTGCGGTCGCTATTAAGGTTGCTGAGCGGTATAAGTCTGAAAGAAACTTTTTTCATGAAATTTTCTGCCTCAAGAAAGGAATGGTTATAAGAATGAAAATAATAGTGGATGCGGATGCCTGCCCCAGACCGGTTCTGCAAAGCTGCCTTGAATTAGGTTGTAAGTATGATGTTCCCGTCTGGACAGTAGCCAGTTTCAACCACCATATTAAATCTGACCACCATATAGTGGTAGGAAATGCTTCCCAGGAAGCTGATCTTAAGGTAATAAACTTGACCCAACGGGGTGACATGGTTATAACTCAGGACTGGGGGCTGGCAGCTATGGTCCTGGGTAAGGAAGCCCGCTGCCTCTCCCCTGCTGGCCGTGAATACCGCAATGAAAGCATGGACTTCCTCTTAGAAGAAAGAGAAATAAAGGCTAAATTACGCCGGGCTGGTGGTCACACTAAAGGCCCCAGGAAGAGAAGATCTGAAGATAATCTACGTTTTCAAAGAAACCTGGAAAAATTATTGCTTACTATCCTCCCACGCCCCCAGCCCTAATATCGACCTGACACTTAAGCAGGTATTATTCTGGGTTAAATTGATATTATTTTGGTTAATTTTGGGTTACCTCGAAATACTATCCCAGACTTCTTCCGGAGTTTTTCCCCGCGCCTCAATAACTGGAGCTATGGTTACAATATCCTGCATCCCCATCAGGTTTTTATCCAGGCCTGATATAACCACTGCGTCCACAGGGATATTCCACCCTGAACCAACATCAACCACCAGGCAACCACGAGCTTCAAGATACTCTTTTATTGGAGTCAGATTATTTTCTACTGCAATAACCTTTTCCATTTTTACACCCCACTATCAAAGTTGTAAGTTTTAATTATTATGCTTTATCTATAGGGGGTTTATGTAAAACATATTCATAAAAGAAAACTCAATAACCTCTACTGCTCTTTCATTAAATATCCCATTCACTAGCATTCAGCTTCCCCAACGAAAAAAACCGCGGCATTTCGCGGTTTTTTGCTTGCAATGGTGGGCGATGACAGGCTTGAACTGCCGACCCCCTGCTTGTAAGGCAGGTGCTCTCCCAACTGAGCTAATCGCCCTGATTATGGTGACCCCTGGGGGACTCGAACCCCCGTTACCGCCGTGAAAGGGCGGTGTCTTAACCGCTTGACCAAGGGGCCATTAGGTGCAGGTCCGAAGACTCTGCTAATTGCGGGATTCATGCTCTTGCCAGTATGGCATCCGTTTTCCGCCTTCCGACATCCGACTTCCGTTTTCTAATATGGTGGGCCTACCAGGACTCGAACCTGGGACCAACCGGTTATGAGCCGGTAGCTCTACCAACTGAGCTATAGGCCCGGAATGCCGGGAAACCCCGCAAGAGTTAGTATATAAAAAATCCTGACAAAGGTCAATAGTAAAACTTATTACCAGAGGATTTTTTTCAAGTAAAAAGCGGTAACTTGAAAAGGGTTACCGCTATATTTTGCACTGGCTCCCCGAGTAGGATTCGAACCTACAACCCTCCGGTTAACAGCCGGATGCTCTACCGTTGAGCTATCGAGGAAAATGCCCCAACGAAGACTATTATATAGTTTTCCTCATTTGCTGTCAACCATACAATAAGGCGGAAAGCCCGTTTCTTATTCGATATAATCTTTGAGTTTCTTGCTGCGTGAAGGATGCCTTAGCTTACGTAATGCTTTGGCTTCAATCTGCCGTATACGCTCCCGGGTAACTCCAAACTCCTGCCCAACCTCTTCCAGGGTCCGGGGACGTCCATCATCCAGACCAAAACGCAAACGTAACACCTTTTCCTCTCTTTCGGTAAGGGTATTAAGTATTCCATCCAGGTGTTCCCTTAATAAGACAAAAGATGCTGATTCCTCTGGGGATTCGGCTTCCTCATCGGTAATAAAATCCCCGAGGTGACTATCATCTTCTTCTCCAATGGGAGTTTCCAGTGAAACTGGTTCCTGAGCTACTTTCATTATTTCGATGACTCGTTCCACAGCTATATCCATTTCCTCAGCAACTTCAGCCGGAGTAGGCTCTCTACCGAGAATCTGCAAGAGGCTTCTTTGTACCCGGGATAACTTGTTTATGGTTTCTACCATGTGAACCGGAATTCTGATAGTCCTGGCCTGGTCGGCAATAGCCCTGGTTATGGCCTGGCGTATCCACCAGGTAGCATAGGTGCTGAATTTGTAACCCTTACGGTAGTCGAACTTCTCCACTGCCTTCATGAGGCCCAGATTTCCTTCCTGAATTAAATCCAGAAAAAGCATACCCCGTCCCACATAGCGCTTGGCAATGCTTACCACCAATCGAAGATTGGCCTCAACCAGTTGTCTCTTGGCTTCCTCGTCACCCTCCTCAATCCTTTGAGCTAGATCGATCTCTTGAGCAGCAACGAGCAATGGTACCCGGCCGATTTCCTTGAGATACATCCTGACCGGGTCATCTATTTCAATTCCATCAGGGATGACTACCTCTTCAGTTTCGACACTCTCGTTTTCTTCATCAGCATCCTGCTCAGCTCCTATTGTTATTCCCAAAGTTTGGAGATGCTCAAATATATCGTCTATCTGATCTGCTTCCAAATTAAAGCTCTGCAATTCCTCTGTAATCTCTTCATAGCTAAGTTTTTTCTTCTTCTTCCCTTTTTCCGCCAGAGATCCTACTGCTTCTGCTAATTTCCTGTCCAGTTTCATCTTTTCCCCCCTTCCTGGATATCATTTAGAAAGCTATTTAAATTAAGAATAAATCTTAGAAAACTATGGAAGTTCCCTTCACTGTCCAAGTCTTTGAGTAAATAAAATTGCTTTTTCCAGGCTAATTCTTCATTTTTTCTTTCCACTTCGCGAACAAAGCGCTTGATTTCCATTTCCCCGGGCAGTGATTCTTCTTCCATCAAAAGAGCCAAACGGGCAAAAACAGAACCTAACCCTTGCTGGTTGGCTAGAAATCCTAATCGTTCCAAAAAATCATCGTTGTTGATTTTTAGCTTTTCATAGAGTTCCGCCAGGGCTCTTAAATCTCCTTCCAAAAACTCCAATCCAATCCGGTTCTTTATGAAATCAAAAAGTTCCGGTTTTTTTAACATAGAGGCTAACATTCTCTCATTCATTTCATAATTGACGTATTTTATATTATCTCTTATTATCTTGCTTTTATTCCTTTTTATACCTGATTTATCGCGTTCCCGTTTTCTTAATTCCCGGTAAACCAGGTTTTCTTCTACCTTCAATTTTCGGGCCAGGACTTTGATATAATGATCCTTTTCCAGTTCACTGTTTAACTGCTCTATATCATCTCTCAAATAGTTTATTGTTCTAACCTGGCTTTCCAGGTTTAGCTCTTTTTCGTGGCTCAGATATCGGTTTATCTTAAATTCTATGTTGCTAAGCTTATTATTCTGTATATACCGCAAAAATTCCTCTTTTCCATATCTTTCTATATAGTCATCAGGGTCCTCCCCTATAGGAAGGCTTACCACAGATACTTTGAGTCCTTCATCCCCCATGATTTCGAGCGCTCTGATGGTCTCCCTCTGCCCGGCTTCATCCCCATCATAGAGCAGCAATACTCTTTCGCAATATCTCTGCAAGAGCCTTGCCTGCTCCGCAGTTAGAGCTGTTCCCATGCTAGCCACGACATTACTAATACCTGCCTGCTGCAGTTTGATACAGTCCATATAGCCTTCCACGATTATGGCCTCATTAGCCTGGCGTATGGAATCTCGGGCTTGGAACAATCCATAAAGCACTTTGCGCTTGGAAAATAGCTCGGTTTCCGGTGTATTAAGGTACTTGGGAAGGCTATCATCCAGCACTCTTCCTCCCAACCCCACAATATCACCGTTATAATGCATAATCGGAAATACCAGGCGCCGGCGCAACAAATCATAAAAACTGTTTCTATTTTCACTACGCTTTATTAAGCCCGATAATTTAAGGTATTCCTGGGAATATCCCTTTTTTAAAAGGTATTCCTCCAGCCTGGTCCAGCCATCTGGAGCATAACCTAATTGATATTTCTTTATGCTTTCAGCTTTAATTCCCCTCCTGCCCAGGTATTCCCGGGCTTCCTGGCCGGATTTGCTGCTTAGAACCTGATGGTAATAATCAACCGCAGCCTGGTTCACCTCAAGCACCGGTCTTCTATGGTCAGTCTTTTTTCCGGAGCGGGTTTTTGTCAGCTCGATTCCGGCCTTCCCCGCCAGATACTCCAGGGCTTCTCTAAATTCAAGCCCATCTCTTTTCATTACAAAGGAAAAGAGATCCCCACCCGCGTGGCAGCCAAAACAATAGAACATATTCTTATCCGGAGTTACGCAAAACGATGCCGTTTTTTCCTGGTGGAAGGGGCATAATCCCCAATAACGGTTACCTTTACGACTCAGGTTAACGCTTTCAGATACAATATCTACAATATCCAGTCTGGTCTGAATTTCTTCCAGCATCTGGTCGTCGTATGTTGCCAATGTCTTCACCTACTATTCTATTTTGAGATCTAAATTCCTGCTAATTATTCGAAATTTGTCATTTTTCTAACGGATTCAGAATTACCCCAAGTAATACCAGCAATCCGACTTACGGAGTTAGAAACCCTTCATCCCTCTGTTTGCTGTTAAAAAGCTTTCTGGCATCAGGTACCAGGGATTGCGGAATATAAATATCTTGAAAAAGGGAGATACAATACGCATCACTCATTCCGGAAATATAATCGACCACCGCCTTTTCCAGTCCTTCCCTATCAGCTATCTCCCGGTAAAGAGGGGTCATTCTTTCTGGGTGCTTACAATAGTATTTAAATAGGAGCTCAATAATGAAGATGGCTCTGCTTCGCTCAGCCTGGCATACCGGGCCCCGGTAAATCTCTTTAAACATAAAATCGCGCAGCCCCATCAGGGCATGTTCTATCCGGATACTGGGTGCAACCTGGGGATGGTTGCCCTCCGCAATGAGCTGGCGGGAATACTCAATTGTATCGGTTACCAGGGTCGCAATCCTTTGGCTGTGGGTATAACCCAAGATATTAAGGTATTCGGCGGGAATGTCCTCAATCTGAAGAAGGCCCGCCCTTATGGAGTCATCAATGTCATGTTGTACATAGGCAATCTTATCGCTCAGGCGAATGGTCTGACCTTCCAGGGTATAGGAACGGCTTTCACTCTGGCCATAACCGCTATGGTGCAAAACTCCATCCAATACTTCATGGCTCAGATTCAAACCATTACGACCCTTATGCTGTTCCACCCTGGTCAGAACCCGAATGCTGTTTTCGTTGTGTCGAAATCCCCCGGCCAGCAATTGGTCAAGGGCCTGTTCTCCAGCATGAGCAAAAGGCGTATGCCCAAGATCATGGGCCAGAGCCATAGCTTCAATCAGATCCAGGTTGAGGTTTAAACCGGCTCCAATTGTTTTGGCAATCTGGTTCACTTCCAGCGTATGCGTTAACCTGCTTCTATAATGATCCCCCGGGGGGGCTATGAATACCTGGGTTTTATGTTTTAAACGACGAAAAGATTTGGAATGAACCACCCTGTCCCGGTCCAGCATGAAACAAGTACGAACCGGATCGGGTTCTTCTTCTATCTCCCGCCCTCTTGACCTGCTAGCCAGGCTGGCGGCGGGATCGAGCATAGCGTTTTCTCTGGCTTCTATTTCTTCCCGGATGCTCATGCGCCTCACCCCTTTGCTTTATCCGTAAAGAAAAAATCCTCGGGCTTGAGGCTCAAGGATTAAAAAATTCCGTCTCTTCAATAAAACCTTAAAAACATTATCGTATCCTCAAAGCCCTGGTAGCCATGGCTACTTCCCATATTCTTTTTCCCAGTATACGGCTGCGGTTTATAGCATTATCATCCTCACTGGCCGGACGTTGTCCAGCTCCTCCCATATGACCACAATCATCTTCATGGAAGCCATCTCCTACAACTATCATTCCCTGTACCAACATCATATCCTGAATAGCTCGCAGGGTAGTTTCTTGCCCTCCAAAACGCGAAGCTCCTACCGCAATTGCTCCCCCTACCACATTTAAAAGCTTCTTTTCCGCTCGCAAAGAGCGGCCTTTATCCCAGAAAGCTTTGAGTTGGGCCGAGACCGTTCCGAAATGAACTGGACTGCCCACTATCAAGCCCTCAGCCTGAGAAATCATAGTAAAGGCCCGGGCTATTTCTTTACCTTCCAGACATTTTCCTGCACAAGGCGAAGAGCAGGCTATGCAGAAGGGATTCTTCTGGTCTTTCAATACTTGCTGGCAATGAAGTATACGGGTACTTGCTCCCATCTTCTTGCATGTATCTAAAGCCTCTTTTAATAGAAAGGCGGTATTGCCATTTTTATGAGGGCTGCCGTTGACTCCAATAATCAGGGGACGTGACATTCTTTCACCTCCATTTAAGAATCTATATACTACAGTAGATATGCTTAATCCTTCATTTTATATCTAAAATTTATTCCTCCAGAGAGATTCACTTTGCTAGTAAAGGGAAGAAGGTCTTGCTTATTTCGCCCAAGTACTAAATTTTCCATATCGTTAGTCCTTTTATCCCACTTTTTCAAAAAGGTATTCTTTATCCTTCCTTTTAGAGGTATAATTTAGATTGGAATTATTTCATATAATGGTGATTTTATGAGCAGTCAAGCTTCTCCTGTTATACAAATAAATACGCGAAATGATGGCTGGATAATAAAACGCTTAAAGCCAGATGTAAAAAAGGACATTCTGGAAGAATATTTGGCAGAAATGGGCTTAAAGCTTCAATCGCAGATGATGGATAAAATACTGGCTGCTCCCGCCGGTACCGAATTTCATATTAAACGCGGTTCCGATATATTAACAGAAACCAGGATTTGGTCAGATAACTTGCCCTTTGAGATTACGGTTTCGCCAGATAAGATGAAGGTTCTTCTCACCTTAAATCCACGCTTGCCTATAAAACCACGCCGTCAAGATCTAATAGCAGCACTCAACCATATGGGAATAGATTACGGGATTGATGAGAGTAATATAGACTACGCTATAAATAATGCCGGGCAAACTATGGTGGTAGCGCAAGGGAAATATCCCGTTCCCGGTAAAAATGGATCAGTTCACTATCTTTATCATAAGCCAAGAATTAAGCCGGTGTTAGATGAAAGCGGTCAAGTAGACTACTATGAATTAGGCTTTATTATACCCATAGAAGCAGGTACTTTACTGGCCAAAAGAAATGCCGCCACCGAAGGTGAAGCGGGTATAAATATCTTCGGTGAATCCATTCCCGCCAAGCCCGGACGCAACTATAACTTTAATGTAGGTAAAGGCGTAATTACCACCGAAGATAAAGCTATTGCTGAATTTGATGGAGCCATTGCCTGGATAAACGATAGGATTGTCGTTACTAGAATGCTGGCAATTAAAGGCGATATTGATTTCTCTACCGGCAATATTTGCTTCCCGGGGAAAATCATAATCGAGGGAAGTGTAAAAGACGGCTTTGTGGTGGAAGCAGAAGATGATATTGAAGTCAGGGGGGGTATTGAAGCGGCGCGGGTTGTCTCCCAGCATGGATCGGTTTTCGTTCGAAAAGGTATTATAGGGGGGGGCAAAGCCCGGGTTAAGGCCGGGAAAAATGTCGAGGCCCGCTTTATTCAAGAAGCCATGATAGAAGCCGGGCAAAATATCATCATTAATGAATACACTATCCGCTCCAACTTAAAAGCCGGGGATGGAGTTCTTATACAGGGCCGCCGGGGAATAATTCTGGGAAAGAATATAATCACTGCTCGAACCAAGATAAAAGCCTCGAGGGTTTTAAACTGCCCGGCCCTGGACCTCCGGGTGGAAGGAATTGAGCGCAAGCAATTTTATGACCAAATAAAAGATTTGAATTCTCGTATTGACCAGCTAGATGCTCAGTTGAAAAAAACAGCCGAGCAAATCCGATATTTACGCGACAAGTCTTCCGAGCAGGACTCTTTGCAGCAACTGCAAGAATTATTGCCTCAATATATGGATATGAACGAAGAAATAGATTGCCTCTATGAGGAAAGAAGGTCCCTGGTCAATATGCTTAAAAGTACCCGCGGAGAAGGAATGATCGAAATAGGCGGCGGCCTGGAAACGGGCATGACTTTTGGCATAAAAGAGGACTTTGTTAAACTCAACCAGCAGGCAGAAAGCCTTCGTATGTACTATGATCCCGATAAAAAACGTATAGTTGTTCTGGAATAATAAAGGGGACGGGGTTGTTGACATATCGCGGCATGCCGCGATATGTCAACAACCCCGTCCCCTTGCCAACTATTTATTCAACAAGCTGGCCTGGGCGGCTGCCAGACGAGCCACCGGAATCCGGTAAGGCGAACAGCTCACATAATCCAGTCCTACTATATGGCAAAACTCGATGGAGCTGGGTTCGCCACCATGTTCACCACAGATGCCCATTAGTATATCTTTCTTTACGCTGCGGGCCTTTTCCACCGCCAGGCGCATTAGACTCCCTACACCCTTGCGGTCCAGTACCGCAAAAGGATTATCCTTTATTATCTTTTTCTCCAGATATATGGGAATGAATTTGCCTTCAGCATCATCACGGCTAAAGCCAAAAGTAGTCTGGGTTAGATCATTGGTGCCAAAAGAGAAGAACTCAGCTTCACGGGCTATTTCATCCGCCATAATGCAAGCCCGGGGAAGCTCCAGCATGGTTCCCACCACAAAGTCCAGTTCACAGTTCTTTGCCTTTTTCACCTGCTCGTAGACATCCATTATTTCTGCTTTTAATAGAGATAACTCGGCCATATCCATTACCAGGGGTATCTCCACTTCAGTAAAGCAGTCTATCCCCTCTTTTTGGAGCTGTACCATGGCCTCAAAAATAGCCCTGGCCTGCATGCGGTAAATCTCGGGATAGGTAAGCCCCAGTCTACATCCCCGGTGTCCCAGCATGGGGTTGGCCTCGGAAAGGCTATGTATTTTCTTTAGCAGTTCTTCCTTTTCCAGCAGTTCTTTACCTTTTATCTGTTGGTGTTTCATCTCTGCTATCTCCAACAAGAGGGTTTCCGGATGAGGAAGAAACTCATGCAACGGGGGGTCTAAAAGACGAATAGTAACCGGGTGGGGAGCCATAGCTTTTAATATTCCATAAAAATCATCTCGCTGGAAGGGTAAAAGTCGGCTCAGGGCCTCTTCTCTATCTTCCAGGTTCTCAGCCAGTATCATCTGTTGAACAATGGGGAGCCGTTCCGCTGCCATAAACATATGCTCAGTCCGGCAGAGGCCTATTCCTTCAGCTCCAAATTCGCGGGCTCGGGCTGCATCTTGAGGGGTATCGGCATTAGCCCTTATGGCCAATTTCTTTACTTGATTGGCCCATTGCAACAGTAGAGCAAATTCATCGGAAAGGGTAGGTTCTATCATGGGCACCTCACCCAGCATTACATTGCCGCTAGCCCCATCAATAGTAATTACATCCCCTTCTTTAACTACTATCCCATTAACCATAAATTGCCGGTTTCCATTATCAATCTTTATGGCTTCACAACCACAAACACAGGGTTTACCCATTCCCCGGGCTACTACCGCGGCATGAGAAGTCATGCCCCCGCGAGCGGTCAAAACTCCCTGAGCATATATGATTCCATGAATATCGTCTGGTGTGGTCTCGTTTCTTACCAGAACCACTCTTTCCCCTGCTCCCCCAATTTTCTCCGCCAGGTCCGCATCAAACAGAACTTTACCACAAGCGGCACCCGGTGAAGCGGGCAGCCCTTTAGCGATAGCATCCAATTTTACGCTCTGGTCTATCTGGCGGTGCAACAACTGGTTGATTTGCTCGGCATCAACTCTCAACAGGGCTTCTTCCACTGAAATTAAACCTTCATTCACCATTTCCACCGCTATCTTGACCGAAGCCCTGGCCGTGCGTTTTCCACTTCTGGTTTGCAGCATATATAGTTTACCTTTTTCCACGGTAAACTCAATATCCTGCATATCCCGGTAATGGTTCTCCAAATTCTGGCAGGTATCTAGAAACTGCTGGAAAACTTCAGGCAATTCTTCCTTTAAACGGTCAATGGGGGTAGGGGTTCTTATCCCCGCTACCACATCTTCACCCTGGGCATTAACCAGGAACTCACCATATAGTTCCCGCTCCCCGTTGGAGGGGTTACGGGTGAAAGCTACACCGGTTCCGCAATCCAATCCCATATTGCCAAAGGCCATACACTGGACATTTACCGCGGTTCCCAGTTCATCGTCAATTTTGTTTAAGCGCCGGTATACTATAGCCCTCTGGTTGTTCCAGGAATCAAAAACCGCCTGAATAGCCATGGTTAATTGCTCCCGTACATCTTGAGGAAAGGCAAATCCCTTTTCCTGCTCAACTATCTCCTTGTATTCTTTAATAATGCTTTGTAGTTCACTGGCAGATATTTCATAGTCAAAAATAAGCGCCAGTTTCCTTTTGTATCTTTCCATTACGTCATCAAACCTGGCATGTTCTACTCCCAGGACCACATTACTAAACATCTGGATAAAACGCCGGTAACAATCATAGGCGAAACGACTATCCCCGGTTAAGCTAGCCAGACCCTGAACTGACTCATCATTCAAACCCAGGTTGAGAATGGTGTCCATCATTCCAGGCATGGATACCGCCGCTCCTGATCTTACTGAAACCAGCAAGGGATCATTCTGCTCCCCAAAAGATTTACCACTCTGCGATTCTAATCTTTCCAGAGCTGCAAAGACCTGTTCCAGAACGCCATCAGGAAATTCTTGGCCTGAAGCCAGGTATTCATTACAGGCTTCAGTTGTTATGGTAAAGCCAGCAGGAACCGGCAGCCCAATCAAGGTCATTTCAGCCAGGTTAGCGCCTTTGCCGCCCAGTAACTGTCGCATATTGGAATTACCTTCTTCAAATAAATAGACATATTTCTTAGACATGGCTTAACCTCCTATAATAAATCTCCATAATCTTACTGGCCGTTTCCTCCACTGCGCGATTAGTTACATTTATAACCGGACATCCTAATCGCTTCATTATATCTTCGGCATATTCCATTTCCTCCAGAATGCGCTCCAGATTGGCATAACTGGCCTGGCCTTTAAGCCCCAGGGTCTTTAATCGTTCAGTGCGAATCTGATTCAACTGCTCCGGGTTAATTACCAATCCGATTACTTTTCCCTTTTCCACTTGAAATATCTCTTCCGGTGGCGCTACCTCTGGAACCAGAGGCACATTGGCCACCTTTATTCTTTTATGAGCCAGGTACATGGAAAGCGGGGTTTTGGAGGTGCGGGAAACCCCTACCAGAACAATATCCGCCTGCATTACACCTCGGGGATCTTTGCCGTCATCATAGCGCACCGCAAATTCTACCGCTTCCACCCTCCGGTAATACATTTCGTCAACTTTGCGCAACAAGCCCGGTTCCCGGCGGGGCTCGATATCACTAACACTCTTGAGGGCTTCTATTACCGGTCCCAGAACATCAACACAAATCACGCCTTTTTTCCGAGCCTCCATCTTCAGAAAATCGGCCAATTCGTTAATGACTAGGGTGTAAGCAATGATAAAATTGCTGGCTGCCGCTTGATTAATTATTTCCTCCAGGGTTTCGGTATCAGAGATATTGGGAACCTGTCTTATCTCCATACTGCCGGAATTAAACTGGCTGGCAGCCGCCCGAACCACCATCTCAGCCGTTTCCCCAATCGAATCCGATACAATAAAAACCCCAGGCAAGTGATTATTCAAGATTTAAACCCCCTTGGTTTTATTTGCCGCCAGATCCAGAAAAAGCCTGGCGATATTGGTTTTACTGATTTTCCCCACGACCTCTAGTTTCTCTTCTTCATCCTCTACCCGGCTCTTTACCACCGGTAGGCTATCCACTTCATGTTCGACTATTTTTCTAATGGCGGCTACCACGGTTTCGTCCAGAGCAGCGGTTACTATATTGGGCATTCGGGTCATGATTACACTAACTGGAACTTTATGGATATCTGCCTGACCAATGGTGGTCTTTAGAAAATCTTTACGCGATACTATACCCGAAAGGTACTTATTTTCGTCCACTACAAATATGCTGCCGGTATCTTCAATAAACAAGGTAACAATAGCATCATAAATACTGCAGGACTCTTTCATTATTACCGGCAGGGATTGAATGTCTTTGACCCGGTACTGATTTAATACCCGGCGCATAGCACTCTCTACCCCTTCACTCTTAAAGGTATAGCCCACTCGCGGTTTGGCTTCCAGATACCCGGACATGGTCAAAACAGCCAAATCAGGACGCAATGCCGCCCGGGTAACATTGAGCATTTCAGCAATATTCTCCCCGGTTATCGGTTCGTGTTTTTTTACTATCTCCAGAATTTTTTCCTGCCTATCATTAAGCTGGATAGGATTCACCACCCAATTATGCTATACTTTTTACTTGAATTTCTCTAATTATATATACTATATAGATTAAAAAAATCCTGTTATCTCCAAAAATTTTCTTTACGCATCGGAAGAAACCGCGGAGCAATTTCTTCACAGCGCTGCAACGAGGGGGGGATTAGAACCCGCCGCCTGTTTTGATAATAGGAACCCGGCCGCTTAAAGAAGCGGGGAATTTATTTTACCTCATTATACAATTTTGCTGAAATCTGCCATGGAGTTGAACAAATTGGCAATAGCTTTTAGGATTCCTAAGCGAGCAGCCTTGAGCTTCTCATCGTCTACCATCACCATTACGGCTGTAAAGAACTGGTCTATATCCGCTCTAAGAGCAGCGAGTAGTTCCAGAGCCCGGGTATAGTCCTGGGCTATCAGAGATGTTTTAATTTCCTGCTGGAGCCCAGGTAGTTTCTGGTACAAGTTCTTTTCGCTTTCATCCAGTAAAACATCCGGGTCAATTTCTTCACTTTCCCATTTCCGCGATAGATTATGGGCCCGGTTGTAAACTACCATAAAATCCGCAAACAGCGGTGATTTCTTAAATTCCTGCAACTCAAAGACCCGGTTGTAAGTTTCGAATAAATCAAAAGAAGGCTGGGACAGAGCAGCGTCGATCACATCATAAGAAATCCCGCTATCCAGCAATACGCCCCGCATCCTCTGGTATACAAAATCCAGGAGTTCTTTAACACTATCTTCCCTGCTCTTTTCCAGATCAATATCCTTATATCCCAGATACGCCTGCTCAAAAAGCAGCTTCAAGTCTATACTAAGCTTTTTGTCCAGAATGATGTTTACTGTACCCAGGGCCTGCCGGCGCAAGGCATAAGGATCTTGTGAACCGCTGGGCTTTATCCCGATGGCGAAACAACCCGCCAGGCTATCCGCTTTCTCCGCCAGGCTGAGAACTATGCCAGCTGCGCTGGCAGGCAGCTTATCACCGGCAAAACGGGGCAGGTAATGCTCAAAAATGGCCTCTGCCACCTCGGGTTCCTCCGCACTTCCGGCCGCGTAATAACGGCCCATAATACCCTGCAGCTCAGGAAACTCATAAACCATATTGCTCATAAGGTCAGCCTTGCAGAGCAAAGCAGAGCGCTGCAGTTTTTCCGGCTGGCCCAGTCCCGTTTCCCGTCCAATGAAGAGCGCCAGCTCTTGCAGACGCAAGCCCTTGTCGGCCAGGGTGCCCAAACGCTCATGAAAAAGAACATCTTTAAGTTTAGCGCTCATTTCCTCCAGGGATTTCCTGCTATCTTCATTCCAAAAAAAGAGCGCATCTTCCAGCCGGGCCTTTAAAACCCGTTCGTTTCCCGCTCTAACTATATCCAGGCAATAATCAGTTCCGTTCCTCACTCCAACAAAACCGGGCAAAAGCCGGCCTTCATTATTATAAACAGGAAAATAGCGCTGGTGTTCAATCATGGAGGTGGTTAAGACCTCAGGTGGCACAGCCAAATAGGAGGGAGAAAACTCACCATAAAAAGCCGTAGGGAATTCCACCAGAAATGCAACTTCCTCCAGCAACTCTTCATTCTCCATGGCTTTACCACCAGCTTCCGCAGCCACCTTTTGCACCTGCTGCCAGATCATCTTTTTTCTCTCGGCCTGATCCAATATGACATAATGCTTACGCAAGACTCGAAAATAATCATCAATACTGCTCACCGGCAGCGCTCCCGTAGAGAGGAAGCGGTGCCCGTAGGTATAACCGGCACTTTTTATATTTTCTATGTTGAATTCCAGGATTTTATCCCCCAAAATAGCTAAAAGCCAACGAATAGGGCGGGCAAAGCGGGTCTGATAATAGGACCAGGTCATGGATTTGGGGAAGGAGAGGGAATGAATCAGTTTTAAGAGCAAGCCCGGCAAGATTTGCTCCGCCGCCTGTCCTTTTTCTTTTTTGATCGCAAAAAGATACTCCACCCCACCTACTTCACGTATCTGCAATTCACGGAAATCAACTCCCTGGCCGCGGGCAAACCCCAGCCCTGCTTTGCTGGGATTCCCACCGGCATCGAAGGCAATGCTTTTTTTCGGTCCTCTATTTTCTACCAATGAATCTTCCTGCTCTTCGCTTATTTCCTTCACCCAGAAGCAAAGCCGGCGAGGTGTTCCCCATGTCAAGACTTCCCCACAGCTCAGACGAGCCTCAGCCAAATTATTCCGGGCTAAATCTTTCAAATCCTTTAATACTCGGGGCATATAAGCAGAAGGCATTTCCTCCACTCCGATTTCCAGCAGTAAATCTTGCGCCAATTAGAGCACCTCCTCTGCGATGATCAATTGCTTTCTAAGGTTTTCATCCTTTAACAAAGGGTAATTCAGCCTTTTCCTCTGCTCCAGGTATTCCCGGGCCACCATCCGGGCCAGATTACGCACCCGGCCTATATAAGCAGTGCGCTCGGTCACGCTGATAGCTCCCCGGGCATCGAGAAGGTTAAAAAGGTGAGAACACTTTAAAACATAGTCATATGCCGGTTGAACCAGTTGCCGCTCAGCCACTCTCACTGCCTCTTCTTCGCAGATATTAAACATGCTGGTCAAAGCCCCCACATCGGCAGCTTCAAAATTATAGTGGGAATAATCCACTTCCGCTTGATGGTGAACATCCGCATAGCTGATGCCATCCACCCATTCAATATCAAAAACGCTCTCTTTATTCTGAATATACATAGCTATACGTTCCAGGCCATAGGTTATCTCCGCTGAAACCGGTAAGCAGTCAAAGCCCCCGCACTGCTGAAAATATGTGAACTGGGTAATCTCCATACCATCCAGCCAAATCTCCCAACCCAGGCCCCAGGCTCCCAGAGTAGGCGATTCCCAGTTGTCTTCCACCAGCCGGATATCATGCTTTTCCGCTTCAATCCCCAGATCACGCAGGCTGGCCAGGTAGAGATCAATCACATTATCCGGGGAAGGTTTAAGAATCACCTGGTACTGGTAATAATGCTGCAGGCGGTTGGGGTTTTCTCCGTACCTCCCATCAGTGGGGCGGCGTGAGGGCTCAACATAAGCCACCTTCCAGGGCTCCGGCCCCAGAGCCCGCAGAAAGGTTGCCGGATTCATGGTCCCGGCTCCTTTTTCTACATCATAGGGCTGTTGAATTATGCAACCCTGCTGGCCCCAAAAATTGTGCAAGCGCAGAATCAGCTCTTGAAAATTCATGGGTTTACTCCTCCTTAAAAAATATATAGAAATAGAAAAACCCGTCCCCTGAACAGGGACGGGATAACCCGCGGTTCCACCCTGATTGGCTTAATGCCCACCTCAAGGAATCAGGCTTTACTAACCTTATAGGCGTTCCTCCTGACAGCTCCCAAGCGCCTTCGAAAAGCTCACCTGCCGGTTCCCAGCAATCCCGGCTCTCTTAAAAAGCTACCCTTTTCTACTTCTCTTTTTCATCGCCTTTTTATGAAATTCATTATAACGAGGTGAAATATATCCCCCGCAACCACAATAGTGAGCGAAGCGAACATCAGTGGTGCCCGCAGGGTGCTTCTTTAAGCGGCCCGGGTTCCCACTAAACAAAACCGGCGGCGGGTTCTAATCCCCCGCCTCGTTGCAGCGCTGTGTCGAAACTGCTTAAGTAGTTTCTTCCAACGCTTAAAGTTTACCCGAGCCCGAAGACCTTGTCAATTGGTCGTCAGACGTCGGGCCTCAGACGTCGGGAAGGGATTATTGTTATGGATTCACTATTCAATCGCCTATTAACTTACTTTTCATCGGTGGTTGTGTCCTCAGGGCATGAGGGGTTAATTCTATTTGACCCCATTTTATCCACTTAAACTTTACCCTACTCCCAAGAATATCCCCTGAACACGGTTTATCTGGCCTGTTTGTTAACCTTTTGCTTCCTTTTTACATAAGTTAAATTAGCATCAGAAAGGAGGCGAAATAATTGACAACCTATATCACTCTGGGAAGCCGGGTATTAAGACGAGGCGATGAAGGTACTGATGTCGAGCTTTTGCAAAACCTGCTCAAAATCTTACCCGATCCCATTGGGTCAGGTATAAAAGAAAAAGGGGTATTCGGTAAAGAAACAGAAAACGCGGTAAAAAAATTCCAGAAATATTTTAATCTGACCATAGATGGAATAGTCGGAGCCAACACCTTTCTTTTCCTGGGTGTACCTACCGGTTCCTTTCTCCCCCCCGGCGGCAATCTTTTTGGCGCTCGCATTTTGAAAAAAGGCAGCTTTGGCTATGATGTCTGGGTTCTGCAAAACCGCCTGGCCACCACCGCCAAAAAATTTGCCGAAACTCTGGGGCAGCCAGCAACTAAAAACTTTGACAATAAAACAGAAGCTGCGGTAAAGATGTTCCAACATGATGTACACCTGGAAGACGATGGCATAGTAGGCCCCAAAACAGTTTACCAACTATATAATTATGCTACCATGGGAGCACGCATCCTGCAAAAAAGCCGCTGGGACCGCAACCAGGGTTATGATGTATACTGGCTGCAAAGGAATTTGCAAGAGCTGGGCTACTATCAGGGAAAACTGGACGGTAAATTCGGTTCTCAAACCGAAGCTGCGGTTAAGAAATTGCAGGAAAGCGCAGGGATAAAAGTGGATGGCATTGTGGGCACCAATACTTTTTATCACCTGGCTACCTGTTGATAGAGCAAGTTCACCTGAGGTTCAGGAACTAAAACCAGGGATTTGTATTAAGGGGACGGCAGGCTTTCTCAAAAATGGACAGTATACTGCCCAAAGTGGGAATAGCCTGCCGTTTCTCTTGCCCGGACTCAGACAATACCTGCTCAAGATGGCGCCATGACTCGCCCCCGGGTTTGCATTTAAAACACCGCCTTGAACTTAGCTTAGCGTTTTTATTCACGAACATCTACTGTTCGCTGTCTAAAACAATACAT
>NZ_JAQVZX010000087.1 GCF_028707975.1 Syntrophomonas sp. | reverse complement strand
TTTAATCTACAGGGAGTTAATTTACCAGCCGTGGCGAATCATTTATAGGACTGAAGATAATAAAGTATGGGTATTGGCCGTGATTGACAGCAGACGAAATGTTGAGGATATTTTGCTGGACAGATTTTTAGCTCACTAATACTATACCCAACTCAGCGTGGCTTCGATAGAACAAAAATATTCAATTGCCTACAGGATGCTTCCGTCAATATTTTGCATTCTCTACTATATCTTTTCTCTCCTGCTCAAGTCCTAAGGTCTCTTGCTGGTTTTGCCCTTGCATTTTTTGCAAGTCTTGAATAAGGCCCTGTACTTTATGTTTAAGTTGGCGGGTTTGATTTTGAGCAGAGTTAATTTGCGACTGTACGATTATATCAAACAATGCTCCGTCCAGGAGAAAATCAGCAAGAGTACTTATTTTACCTATTTCGATAGTGTCAGTTACTGTAATATCAGCCAGTTCCCGTTGGAATTTTCGCAGAAGTTGTTGCGCCCGGTCGATGTTATTCCTGGCATCACCGATGTGAGAATGTTTGATAGCCGTAGTTATCAGTCCGCCTCCCAGAATGTCAACGATACCCCACCCCTGGGCGCTACCGAGGTTGTTTTCTACCCGGGAAAGGGCTTCTTTGGCTTTTTCACCTGCTTCGATTGCCTCTTTTAATTCTTTATCTTGTGCTTTTAAGTATCCTAACTGTTCTACCAATTCAAATAAATGTTTAGCATTGGGGGTACCGGAACTTAGCAAAATATTTTCCTTGGCCTGTACCGCTTGCTGGTATTCTAGTTCCGGATCACCCATGGCAGCTAGTTGCTGTTCTAATCTATCTAAATCTGACTCCAGCATTTGTAGGGAGGCGGCGGCTGCATCAAACTTCATTTTGGCTGCCAGATATTCTTCCTGCTCCTTGCGTTTTGCCAGCTCTTTAGTCCCCATCAGGGTGTACCATAGATTTTGCAGAGTAATGCCATCTAGCCTCTCCACATCGCGACCCTCTAGAGCCAATTGTTTTTTTAATTCATTATAGCGGTTCCGTTCCCTGCTAAGCATTTCGCGGGTTGTTGTTAAACGGCCCTGTAATTTTTTATACTCTTTCACCGTCTGTACAGCTTTAGCCAGGCGTTCATCTACGTTCATGTTTATTTATTCTCCTTTTAGCCTTGAGTAAAGGTGTTTTAACCTCTCAAATTATTAGGAACAAAACCTTGTTCCCCCATCTCTACCTTTGCTGTTCCTGAGCTAAGATCTTCAACTTTAGCTACAAATGTACCCAGCTTATCAACTGCTACCCAAACCTCCAATCTGACCTGCTCGGCATATTGAATATCTGCTACCTTATTAATAATATTACTAAGGTAGTTCTCCAAAATGCCATAATAGCTATAGTCAAGGGTGAGAATAATCTTTTGTGAATATTCCATACTAATAATCCGCGCCTTATTCAAGGCTGATTGAACAGATTGGGTATATGCCTTGACCAGGCCCCCGGTTCCCAACAGGGTTCCTCCAAAATAACGGACTACAATAGCCATAATGTTTTCTAAATCGTTCTGTGCCAGTACATTAAGCATAGGCCAACCTGCAGTTCCGCCAGGTTCGCCGTCATCGCTGCAGCGTTCTAATATACTGCCATCCTGCCTTAATCTATAAGCAAAACAATAATGATTGGCCCCGGGATATTTTTGTCTAACCTCATCACGTCCGGTATCTATATCTTGCATTTGATTTAGAGGCATTAGAATACAAATAAACCTGGATTTTTTTATAATTATTTCGGCGATGGTGGTATCATTTATAGTTTTGTAGGTCATTTGTTTAACCTTTTCTCACATCTTTTAACCAATTATAGCAGTTAAGACAGATATAGGAGTACAAAGGGGCAGTTTATTATAAAAACTACCCCTTTGGTGTTTAACTGAATTATGCTTTTAAAACTAGTTTGTAAACCACTGGGTAACGTACAGATACTGTCCTTCCTGGTAAAACCCTAATCCTATTTTTCCAAATCCCGGATTAAGAATATTGGCTTTATGGCCAGGTGAATTCATAAATGCAGTGTGGGCACCTTTCAAACTAGTATTTTTGGCTATGTTCTCCCCTGCTGTCCTATAGGTAATCCCCTGACTTTTCATCATCTCAAAAGGACTGCCATAGGTTGGCGAAGTGTGGCTAAAATATCCGTTAACTGCCATATCACGTGACTTGAGATAGGCTCCCTGGCATAGTTTCTGGTCCAGAGTTAACGGTGCCAAATTAACAGCCGCCCTTTCAGCATTTATGTAGCCCAGCATTTCTTTTTGCATAGCAGAAAAATCCGCTGTTTCCTGAGACGGTGCCGGGGTTGGAGTTGGCTCAGGTTTTGGCTCCGGTTGAGGTGTTGGTGCAGGTACGGGTACTGGCTTTGGTGTGGGTACTAGACTTAGTTGGGGTGTTTTTCGAATAGGTACCGTTATAGTTTTTGCAGGACCCTGTGTCCATGTCCCCTCCCGGTTGTTGTAGATATGAACCTTTACCGTCTTTAGCTGGGTAGCGGTCCATCTTTGTATCCCTATAATCGGAGAACAATTCTTGATACTGGTACTGATGAAACGACATGGGTCGCTCTTAAATACTAGTCGGGTAACCTGGGATTGACATGCCTGGTTTGTCCCTGCATTGAGACTATGTATGGGTACCAGGAGCAGGAAAACAGCTAAAACAGGTACTAAAATTTTTTTCATGCGCATACCTCCTTTTCTTTTACCTTAACTTAGCAAATCCCCGCTTGACTAGTTGAAGATTCTACCAGATTTTACCTGCATTTGTTTTTCAAAAGCCAGGGAATAGGAAGTCGCCCGTTATATATAAATCTACTCCTGGGCCTTCAGCCGTCTTTGAAAGATTATAAATACCGGTAGTGGAATAACAATCCAGCCCATGCTTTTTACCAGGCTATTTTTAGCTCGGTTAACTTGACGGTCTTTTTCAGCTACAACCAGAGCGTCATATCTTGCTTTAAGCTCAGTTTCGCTAAGGTTAGCTTTGGAAACAGGTTTTTCTGACTTTTCAAAACCCCATTGTCTATATTCTTCAAATGACTGATGATAAGGAGCAGGAGTAACAATATCGGCAACGGCCATGAATGCGGCCACACTTCCGCCGATTATCATCATCAAGGTGGCAAATAGCACCACATAAATATAAACGTTTTTCATCATAATGTTCCCTCCCTCTTTAGAATTTCCTCTGGTTGCGGATATTGCAGTAGCTGCTAATATCAACACTATAACTACAAGCACTAATCCTATTAATGAAAGTACCACCGATTCTGCCTCCTTTTGCTTAATCTATTATAGCGAAAATCTGACAGCAATTGATATAAGCAAGATTAACCAGGTAATTTGGGTGGTCATGGTTTAATTTGACCTGCAGAATATTATTAGGCTTGAATACAGAAACTTCTGATAGATAAACACCGGGGATTGGGGTTTCCTTGGTAAGTTACTATTAGAGGTGAATTTCTGTGTTTGTTAGTAATCGCAGGTTCTATGTATTATTATTGCTGATATTTATACTAAATTATTTTGATATTATTTCAACCATCAGACTTTATCATCTCTTCGGGACGGATATCGAGGCTAATCCGATTATGAAATATCTGCTGGTAGTTGGTCCGGAATGGGCGTTACTATTTAAAACAGTTTGCATATTAGTATTTACCATCGTAATGATAATTGCATTTCGTTACCAACCGGGCACTGCTTATAAGGGTACGTTAATTACCTCGGGAATTTTTATACTTCTGGCTGGTTGGCACTTCTTCATTTATCTAGTCATTAAAATTATTGGACATGCTCTTTACGTCACTTTAGCCGAGCACTTACACCATCAAGGTCCACATTCGTACCTCGTATACTACCCTTTCTCTTGTATTCCTGATAAAATTATTGTTAATTTAAAAGACTAACTAAAGAAGGGATTAACTATGGCTAAAACATGTATTCTAGATGCCAAAACTCTGGGGGAAGATGCTGATTTTACGGTTTTTGATGAGTTTGGGGAGGTTGTAGTTTACGATACTACCAGTCCTGAAAATGTGGTGGAGCGAATCCGGGATTGCGATATTGTTATTACCAATAAGGTGGTTCTGAACGGTTCCAACCTGCAACATGCCCCGCTGGTAAAATTAATTTGCGTATCTGCTACCGGTACCAACAATATTGACCTGCAGTATACCCAAACTCGAAACATAACAGTTCGTAATGTGGCAGGTTACTCTACCCGCAGCGTAGTCCAGCATACATTTGCTATGTTGTTTTACCTGCTGGAATCGCTGGGCTATTATGATTCCTATGTAAAATCAGGTCAGTATGCAGAAAGTAAAATCTTTACTCATCTGGACCGCATCTGCTACAGGCAGGCGTAAATCTAATTTACATCCGTGATTTCATAGGTCATGCGGATGTTAAGACTACCGAGGTCTATGCCAGAGCTGATACTGAACTAAAAAGAATTGCTTTGGAAAACGCTTATCCTGATTTGGTTGATTCTAACCTGCCCGATTGGAACGATAATCAGGATCTACTTTCCTGGTTGTCGGAGTTTTAATCCATAAATATTATGCAAAGTAGATGGAGCAACTTTTACAGTTTTTAAGGGGTTAGTGAAGTTTACTTTGCATAATCATCTGCTTTGCATACGGCTCAGTTTGTTCTCCATTATTAGCCAATCTATACCTGAATGAAGTGGATAAAATGCTGGAGAAAGCCAAGGAAGTAACCAGAAATGGCCCGTACACCAACTTGGAATATGCGAGATTCGCAGATGATCTGGTAGTATTGGTGTCTGGACATCCGCGGCAGGAAAAACTACTGGGACAGGTATATAAGAGGCTAATGGAGGAATTGGCGAAGCTAGAGGTAGAAGTGAATGCAGAAAAGACCGGAGTGGTAGATCTGACGAAAGACGAGAGCTTTAGCTTTCTAAGATGATATAGAGTGGATATTGCCTGACACAAACTGGGTGGGTAGGCACTTAATGTCTGAAATAAAGTGTGTCACTCTAACAGTGGTAAACAATGGCCCATCATTAAACATCAAACTACACGGATGTTCCATGATGGGCTATCAGTCTCTCACCAGGTGTTCAAACAGAAATAATAAAACTAATCACTTTTCTTCTCTGTTTGCTCATGGAGCAGTGTGCTTGGTCGGTCCTTTACGAAAAAGAAGACGATCACCGCAGAAATTAAGACACCAACTGAGAGAACACCAAATTGGAATCGGATAGCCGTTTGATTCGCTAACTTACAAATGCTGTCTAATACAAGTGGTGATAAAAACTGCCCTGAAAATATAAAAGCGGTTGAAACTGCGATTGCTTTGTCAGTCTGGTGTAATTTGACCGTGTTTAAAGTCTTCATGGTGAGAACAGGGAATAACGCTCCTTGGGCAAAACCGATAAAGCACACGCTAATCATGAGTAGTAGCACACTGTTTGTGAATGACATAACCGAAAAGGATATCCCCATGGCAAGAAGCATCACAGGGATCAAAAACTGCGTCAATATGGATTCGATTTGAACGAGCAATAAACTCGTAACCATCCCACCGATCGTAACAAAAGAAACAACCACACCAGCAAGTGCAGGTCCTCCTAAATTCGTTTGCTCTAAATAGAGAGCAATGTTGGTTGCTACCGCATAATAAGCTAACATGATGACACCCATTGCAAGCGAATACCCATAAACAGCCAATGGAATTTTTAGTTTCTTTTCATTCTGTGGAGGTTGCTGAATTCCCCCCTTAGGTAAATAGAAGAACACTAACACAAAGATAACAAGCCCCAGCAGATAGACGTTAAAGGGGAGTTGCCATCCAAACGTTGCGAGCCCTCCGGCTAATAACATTGTAACAATACCCCCGAAGTTACTAAAACCAGCATTGTATCCCATCATCTTAGTTCGTTCTATCCCTGTGAAATAATCATAAATGAGGGATTCTGATAAAGGCATCAGGATGCCAACACCAGCTCCTAAAACTAAACGAAATAAGACAAGCAATTCGATTGTGGGCATAAATTGCGGCCCAATACCGCCGATTAGGTAAATGAGTAATCCAAATAAGACAATTGTACGTTTAGAGAATTTAGTTGTTAAATAGCTTGTTAAAAATGTAAAAGGAATAATCGTGAGTGCGGGTGCCGTTAAAATCAGTTTAATCATCGTCGAACTTGCTTCGGGAAAAGCTTTAGCAATTACCCCTAGAGCAGGTGAAATAGCAGCACCAGCCATAACCGTTGCCATTGAAATAGAGATAATGGTCGGTTTAAGCATTTTGTTTTTAATGAAAATCACTTCCGTTCAATAGTACAAGATTTGCTTCATATAATAAGGATTATAACCAATAAGCAATGTTAGATGATTTGGGCAAAAGAATCAAGCGTCCAATGTTACACAGTCTGACGGTCTTCTTGTAACACAACAAAACTAAAAAATTGAACAAACGGATCCGCTTTTCTATATGAGCCTCTAAAAAGGGTAGGGGAATAGGGGAGGACCCTTAAACAATATAAAACGTGTTTTAGAGGCTTATTGTTAATTCTCAAATTAATCCAGCCAGAATTCTCAAATTAAAAACATCACATTTCGAGTTATCATCACCTGAATCCGCATATTAAATCAGTAGACAAAGCAAAACCCAAACTATGCTCAGCAAATCCGGGGCGAAAAGCCGTCGAATTCTGGAGGATGCCGATATAGCCGGCATGTTCGGAGTTGAGGTAGAGGCTATAGTTCAGGATGCCGCAGATGTTACCGATAATAAGCCAAAAAGCAAAGGATTCAGGAAAGAATCATAAATTACAAAAAAGCGCTTGATAAGCTGCAACGAATTATTGATGAACCAGAAGTCAATGACTACAGACTGGACGCACTTATTCAACGGTTTGAGTTTACATATGAACTTGCATGGAAACTAATTAAAGCATGGCTTGAGTATAAGGGGATTGAGGCCAGAACGCCTCGAGACTGTTTTCGGGAAGCATTCGCCGCTGACTTGATTCAAGAGGGTGAAGGCTGGATGGATATGCTGGTGGACAGGAATTTAACCAGTCACACTTATGAAGAAAAGGATGCCAGGAAGATTGGAAAAAATATTGAAGAAGTGCATTTCGATGGAACACCAGGAGTACCCGCAACCTTAAATAGCGACCGCAGGGAGCATCAAGCGCACCCGACAGGGTGAAGGGTGCAAAAACCTCAATAGTAACACCCATTACTATACCGTGCATAAAAAAGGTTCCCCAGCTATCCATACGCCCGGGAACCTGTGTTTGCTAATTAAATTCATACATTGATCAGATATGCTTCCTCGCCTCTATCCGCCCCCTTATACCATTCTTGAGGGGCTTGGGTGG
>NZ_JAQVZX010000086.1 GCF_028707975.1 Syntrophomonas sp. | reverse complement strand
TTGTGGAGTGTTTGGAGTGCCTGAAGTATCGCTGAACTAAGGAGTAATGAATACCGTTCGGGCCAGTGGTTCTTAGTTATCATCAAAAAAGCCTCACGACTTTACGGTCGTGAGGCTTTTGATGGTGTGCTAAAGCTCTTCAACTATTTGGTGGGAATCCTCATGCCGTAGAAGGAACGCCACACGAAGAACAGTGCGATAAGCAGGAATACAGCGCCGACCACCGGAGCTATATTCCGGAAAGATTCGGAAATGGCAATTTCCATGGCTAGTAAACCAAACAGGGTGGTGAACTTAATGATGGGATTCAAGGCCACTGAAGAGGTATCTTTGAAAGGATCGCCTACAGTATCACCCACAACGGTAGCATCGTGTAAAGGAGTACCCTTTTCCTGCAGATCTACTTCCACGACCTTCTTGGCATTATCCCAGCAGCCACCGGCATTGGCCATAAAGACCGCCTGGAACAAACCGAATAAGGCAATGGAAATCAGATAGGAGACAAAAAGAGCCACCGGCGCATCATAGGTCCTGGGGGCGGAGAGGCAAGCAAAGGCCATAGCAAAGGAGAATATGGCGATAAAGATGTTGAACATTCCCGCCTGGGCATATTGGGTGCAGATCTTTACCACTTCTTTTGATTTCTCCGTGGACGCTTTTTGGCTGGCCTTTTCATCAAGTTGGATATTCTTCTTGATATATTCTACTGCCCGGTAGGACCCAGTGGTTACGGCCTGGATGGAAGCACCGGTAAACCAGTAGATTACCGCACCGCCACAGATGAATCCCAGAATAGTATAGGGGTTGAGTATGGTAAGGATGCTCTCTGGCTGAACTCCCAGAACACTCTGGATAACCAGAATTAGGGAGAAAATCATGGTAGTAGCTCCAACCACAGCGGTTCCAATTAATACTGGCTTCGCGGTTGCCTTGAAGGTATTGCCAGCACCATCGTTGGCTTCCAGATAGTACTTGGCTTTATCGAAGTCAGGCTTAAAACCAAAATCCTTTTGAATCTCCTTGCTGATATTGGGAAGGGTCTCAATCAGAGACAGTTCATAAATGGACTGGGCGTTATCAGTAACCGGTCCATAACTGTCTACGGCAATGGTAACCGGACCCATGCCCAGCATACCGAAAGCCACCAGGCCGAAAGCAAATATGGAGGGATAGATCATAATTTCGGCTAAACCAAAGCCGCTGAAATAATAGGCGGTAAACATGAGAGCCAGGAAAACCATACCTATCCAGAAGGCACTGAAATTACCGGCTACCAGACCCGATAAAATGTTCAGCGAAGGGCCACCTTCTCGGGAAGCTTTCACCACTTCCGCTACATGGCTGGATTTAGGACTGGTAAAGATTTTGGTGAACTCAGGAATTATGGCTGCCCCCAGGGTTCCAACACTAATTATAGCGGCCAGGATGATCCAGAGCGATTGCAGGTTAGCCGGAGCGTTGGAGGACGGTCCCAGTAGGAAATAGCTGACCGCAAAGGTCACCGCAATGGAAAGCAGGGAAGTAATCCATACCAGGCTGGTTAAAGGTTGTTCAAAATCGAATTCTTCCTTGCCGGCATACTTAGCCTGGCTGAAGGCTCTATTAATAAAGAATGAAGCGATGGAGGTAATAACCATCAAGACGCGCATTACGAAGATCCAGGTCAAGAGAGCCGTTTGCAGGGCTGGTGCTACTGCTAGAACGATAAAGGTGACCAGGGCTACGCCGGTTACCCCGTAAGTTTCAAATCCATCCGCAGTCGGGCCTACACTGTCACCGGCATTGTCACCGGTACAGTCAGCGATAACCCCAGGATTACGCGGATCATCTTCTTTTATACCAAATTCGATTTTCATTAAGTCGGAACCGATATCGGCAATCTTGGTAAATATTCCACCCGCGATACGCAAGGCGCTGGCTCCCAGAGATTCACCTATAGCAAAGCCGATGAAGCTGGCACCGGCCAGTTCCCGGGGCACAAAAAGCAGGATTATGAGCATCATAATCAATTCAACGCAGACCAGAAGTACCCCTATGCTCATACCGGCATCAAGCGCAATATTTAAAACCTTGAGCGGTTTTTTCTCCAGGCCCGCGAAGGCAGTCCGGCTGTTGGCCAGGGTGTTCATGCGGATACCATACCAGGCCACACTGTAGGAACCGAGGATACCTATCACGGTCCAGGCCAGGATCAGCAATACCCCGCTTAAGGGAGTTTTTTGCAGGAAGCCAAAGTAGAAGGCTATGCAGAATCCGATAAAGGCAAACAGTAATATAAGGAACTTGCCTTGCTGAATCAGATAAGTCTTACAGGTCTCATAAATGATACTCGCTACATCCAGCATGGATTGGTGAGCGGGGAGTTTTTTAACCTGGGTAAATTGATAAAGACCAAATAACATACCTAGTACGCAAACCACGATACCAGCGATAAGTAAATTATTCTGCTCTGGGCTCAACTTCGGAATAACCAGATTAGCTTCACCGGCAAAGGCTACCGCCGGCCACAGCAACAGCATAAGCAGGCTTAAAAGGGCAGCGAACATGGCCTTAGCTGCTTTTAAGTGCTTGCCTATAGGAAATAGAGCGACAAAATCCAAAGTCACTACTTATCAACCTTCTTTCTACATTTTTTAAAGTCTTCTTAGTGGGAGATCACTAGTCTCTATGTAGCTCGCCCTGGTAGGCCACAGTTCATCTTGGCGGTTACTAAAGTCAGCCATTTTATTTTTGGGTATTGTCGGGTCAAATCTGGAACAATGCAAAGTTGGCTTACTTGAGTTGTGCATAAACCGCTTGTTTAATAAGAACTTTTGGTACAGGAGATTTAACTCCTAAAAACTCTTATTAGCATAATTTTATTTATTAACGTTTTATCCCCTCCTTATACCTCATAAAAACCTTATCCTGCCTTAGACAGGAAATTTTTGAAGCCCGAAACAATTCTATATGCAAAGCCTCAGAGCTTGGCGAGAGAAGATCCCACAGAACAGGCTTGGAAGCACTGCGGTTGATTTGAGGTGAAAAATGGTCACAATACGGTCATATTAAAAATATTAGACTTCCCCGGGATATATTTCAAAGCCCAAAATACCGGCTTTCCTGGCAAAGTACCGAAAAAACAGGAAATTTGTACGATATTTCAGGCTATCTCAGAATTTAACGGGATTTCTTTGATTATCTCTTGACTTGACATCAGGTTTATGTAAAGCTAATATCGCCAAGGAATTTTATGAAGCATATAGATTTTATAGCAGGGGATGGCCCCGGTTTTTTATTTGTCCTTCCTTAATAATAGCACGTTGTTGCTTGCTTCTCTATTAAATGGGAAGTAAAAAATCTTGGCATTTATATGCTACCTATGCTTTTTGCAGGGATTATGCTTTCAGATGTCGAAACCAATATTTATATAAGGATGCGAAGTAGTTCGGAGGTGTGCTTTTTGAATTTTATTGGCATTGAAAACTTACGCTTGACAGACCGCAATAAAGCCGGTGGAGATGCAATTTTTGAACATAATGGAGAAAGGGTCAAAGCAGAATTTAATTTTTACCTGCAATTAAACGAATGTCTCAGTATTCGTCTGGGACGACATGATAAGCGATTGAGTACAGCTGATTTGGAGAATTTCATAAGTAATAAGCGAATGGAACTAAAGAAAATGGTAAAACCTGATGTGGAACGCTTACGCCGAGAAAAACGTAAAGAGTTGTATGGGGTGGAGGAGTTTAATAATCCCCATAAAAACTTGCCTTGAGCTTTTATTTATGGTATTTTTATGAGCGTGGCCTGAATCAATAGGATATAAATACCTGCAAGTTAAGTGAGACCTATTAAACCCTATTTTTAGGCGGGACTCACATATTATCTTAATGATAAGAGTAGAATTTGATATGGACAATTAATAGGCAATGGTTTATTGTATTACCCATAATAGTGCCCTTGGCAATGCTTATCTTGATCCGTCGGCTAATAAATACGGAGGTGATATGGTGAAGAAAAGATGGGGAAAGGGAGAACCGGTAAATCTCTCCGACTTATTAAAGATCACACCTGTAGCCAACGAAATACTACAATTAAGTGAAGAAATGGATATGACTTGTACGGATGTAATGTGGATAGTTGCCCAGATTATCGATAATAACGAGGAAATCAATCTTCATCACATAAGACATAATCCTGACGATGATGATTTAGTTCTGGATGAAGAGTGGAGTGAGGCCGACCTGGAAAGCCTGGAAGAGGAGATTGATCAGGCGCTATATACAGTTAGTGTTAAAGTCAACAGTCAGAGCCGTTTCCCTGAAGTGGCTTTCAAAGCCGGAATTAACAACCGGGAGGATATCAATTATTTCTTTGACATGGTATTGGAAATGTTGGAAAAGTTGGAGTAGATAAATGCTAATAGCTCACATAATGAACTGTTAATCAAGCCCGGGATTTCCGGGCTTTTTTATCTAGAAAGAGAAGTTGTTATTGGAGGGGGAGTTACAAAATGATAATTGCTTTAACCAGCGTAATTAAGTTGATTAGGCCGGAGGCCAGGGCTGTGTTCCCGTATAGTAATTCGTTGTATATCGATGATGAGGTGCAAACCTTTATAGATGCTGGTTCAGGGGGCAGGGCTTATGCGGAAATACCTACGGATAAGATTGAGTTGCTTTTGCTCAGTCATAACCACTTTGACCATGTAAATGGAATCAGTTTTTTCTCCCGAGCCAGGATTATGGCGGGCAGGGAAGAAGCTCTGACCTATCAGGATCAGGAGCTTTACCTGGAATTCTCCGGTTTTTACGATTGGGAAAGACTGATGGGGCAGATGGACCGGGGACTCCTCTCTGGCACCATGTCGCTTCCAGAAGATGTACCAGCCCAGCGTGGTTTTCAGGAAGTTCAATTGGATGGCTTGATCAAGGATGGGGATGTTTTCGAACTGGGGGCAACTTCGCTGAGAGCTATCCACTTGCCAGGTCATTCTCCCGGTCATTATGCTTTTTATTGTGAAAAGGAAGGGATTCTCTTTTCTGCTGATTTGGATTTGGCACCGGACGGACCCTGGTATGGGGGAGGACTTTCTGATTTTGACGAATTGGAAAAATCAATAAAAAAGCTGATAGAAATAAACCCCCGTATACTGGTAACTTCGCACCGGAGGGTATTTGACGCTGCTCAGGATAATATTCCTGCTTTGCTGCAGGCCTATCTGGATGTGCCTTTGAAGAAGGAAGAACAGAGCCTGATTTACCTGGCTGAGCCCAGGACTATTGATGATATTGCACGGCAGGATTTTATAGAAGGCTTCAAAGGGAAAACGCCGTATGCTGTCTTTTTTACTAAAATGATGATTGATAAGCACCTTAAGCGCCTGGGGAAAGCCGGGAAAGTGAAAAAAATTAATGAGACCCATTACATAAGAATAGTATAGAATTCCCCGGCCTAATATATATTCCTTCATTATTCCAGTGCTTTGTTTTGTTGGTAATGATTTTTGATTATAGCCCATAATTCATATAGCGGGGAATATTTTAATAGAGCCGTGGCCAGTTCTACGCAACCCAGGACACCGCTTATGGTGGCATGCCAGCCAGTTAAGATTTCTGTACCCGAGGCGAAAAAGAAACAAAAGCTTAAAATATAACGGGCGATTATACCATCTTTGCTTAACATCAGTTTAACCTCACTTACTTTAAAAATTATTACGATTGCTAAATCTAGTATTGAGCCTTAGCTACTCAAAGTATGTGAGGCAGCGCTTGTTAAGTTCAGGAAGGAGGGGATTATTCCGGGAGAAACCTGAGGAGAGCTCGGGCTTAATCAGAGGCAGATCTTTAGAAGAGGAAGAATTAACCCCTTTTTTACCTGATTTTAACGAGTTATTCATCATTCTGTAAGGAACAACCCTTGTAAAAAATAGGTATATAGGTTATGCTATATCAAGCTTGAAGCTGGCAGTGGTTCTGGCAGGTGGCCTTAAGTGACCGGGAAGCGGAGCAGGTTGCGTGAGAACTTCAAGCTGAATGTACTTATAAGAAAGGAGGGACTTTATAATTGGATAAGAAGTTAATAGACGAAATACTCAGAGACATTGGTCTTGAGCATATTGAAGGATTTGAAGACCAGGAAGAGTAAGCTGGAAGCCATTTGAGGGTAGGATCAAATGGCTTCAATTGTTTTCTGGGGGTATTTCTTTTAGCAAGGTCGAGACTGTAACCAGTTCGTAGCCTTGTTCCTTAAGGTTTTTTATTACGGCGGGCAGGGCATCGGTAGTTTGTTTGCAAGTGTCGCTGGCGTGCATAAGAATAATAGCTCCGGGATGAACCTTCTTCTTTACCCTTTCTATAATGGTAGCGGTTCCCGGATTCATCCAGTCCAGAGAATCAACACTCCATTGAATAGCCTCATAATTTATTTCATGAATGGCTTCAATAACATGGTCATTATAGTCCCCGTTGGGGGTTCTTATCAAATTAGCATTCACTCCTGCTACCTCGTTAATATTCTTGTGAGCTTTCATAACCTCTTCCTTAATTTCACTTTTACTTAAAGTACTGTAATTGATGTGACGATAGCCATGACTGGCCAGTTCATGACCGTCCTTTTTAATCCTTTGTACTACTTCCGGGTTTTCTTTAACCCAGGGACCGGAAAGGAAAAAGGTGCAGGTAACATCCGCTTCTTTCAGAATCTCAATAACCGGCATGGGAGTTTTGTTACCCCAACTAATATCAAAGGTAAGAGCCGCCATCTTTTTCTCGGTTGGTACTTCATATACCGGCTTGTTTTTATTATAGGCCTGTACATATAAAGCTCCACTTACCAGGATAATCAGGGTAACCAGAGCGGTAAGGGTCAGCCTGGTTCTGGCCCGTATCTTGTAAAAACCAAAAACTTTGGGCATGCTTTTTTCCTCCTCTCTTTATTCTCCTACATTTTTATGGCGATGTTTCCAACTTTATTCCTGCTTCTCCAAGAGCATTAAATCACTCATAGTTAGAAAACGGTAACCTTTCTGCTTAAGCTTAGGAATCAGTTCATCCACTGCGCGGGCTGTTTCCAGGCCGTTTTTATAGCCATCATGAAGTATTATTATCTGACCAGGTTTTATGTTTTTTATTATGTGGGCGGCAATTTGAGAAGAACTGTTTCCTTGCCAATCTTTACTATCCTGCTGATAGGTCCAGTAGGCTATGGTGATTTTTTCTTTCTGGGTGACCTCAACCATATCATAGGAAAGATAACCGCCTGGTGGACGAAAAAGCTGGGGCTTTTGGCCGCTGATACGTTCAATCAATGCATTGGTTTTCTGGATTTCTTCCTGGTAAAACTCCTTTTTCTTGTGATTGAAATCCGCGTGACTATAACTGTGGTTACCGATTTCATGTCCTTCAGCGGCCATTCTTTGCAGAAGTTCAGGCTGTTTTTCCGCCCTTATTCCCACAACAAAAAAAGTGACCTGGGCTTGATGCTTCTTTAATACATCAAGAACTACCGGAGTATTTACTGGATCGGGGCCATCATCGAAGGTCAGGGCCACTGCTTTTTCCGTAGTTTTTACATCAGTTATCACCAGTTTCTG
>NZ_JAQVZX010000085.1 GCF_028707975.1 Syntrophomonas sp. | reverse complement strand
GCCAGGAAAAGGCCAAGCTTTTCTTGTTCTTTCTCGTCAACTGCCAGAAATACCGGACAACCACCACCAGTTACTTTATCCTTGTCCATGGTTACAATGGCTAATATGCCCCCCTTTAAGCCTTTATCCACTAATCTGCCGCCTTTCTTCCATAAAAGCTTTTTAAAGCAGTACCTCGGGTTGACTCAATTACCGGTACCCGTTTAATAATTTCTATTAAGTAATCCAGATCCGGCTCATTGGCTACTATAAACAAAGCCAGGTAACCTTTATCTACCTGCTTTCTAGCCAAAGGCCGCAATTCTGTTTCCGATACATCCACCTTGCTTCCCAATATGGATACCACATCATGGATTATAGCCATTCGCTGTCCAGGTGCATCCAGCGTCAGGCGGGCGTTATCATCGCGGGGTTTAATGATAACCCCCATTCCTTCTTGCCTTATTTTTTCCCGGGTTTCAGCCAGTCCTACATTCATAATGATGACATCATTTACCTTGAGAATAGACTGGTCAAAACTTATTTCCCCTTTTTCCACCTGGGCTATTTCACCTATATAGGAACCGCCCATTAGTTTGGAGGAAATAACTATGCTGAAAATAGCGGCAATAAGAGCATATTCCCATCGCAACCAGTAGGCTACAGCGCTGCTCAGCATGGCCGTAAATATAACCAGGTAATTGCGGGCTTCAAAAACTCGGGCAATCCCTTCAATATAATCGGCTCCCCGGGGAACCAATTTACTCTCTTCCAATCTGCTTAAGGTTTCGCGTTCCATATTGCGTATCTCCCGAAACTGCTGGGCGGCCAGAACCAGAAATGTTACCGCAACATAATCGGGTTTAGCAATCGCTGGTATGCTAACCGCTCCCAGGCCAGCAGCAATAAAACCCAGAGCCAGGTGGGTCAAATAACCATGGGGATAGGTGGGATAGAAGCGATAATCACTGCGGAGCATAATCAACCTGTCCAGAAAACCAGCTGCTATCCCTAGCAGAATGGCTATGGCGTATCGTTCCATACTACTTGTTGGTACCCCGGTTCAAAAGATAGTAACCACCGGCAGCGGCAGCCACTACTATCAATATCATTAATATACTAGTACCGGCACTCTTGTTTTCACTGCTTTCAAGCGGTTTTTTAGCTGCCTGGGATTGGCTGACCGGATTATTAGAGTAACCTAAAACACTGGGAAGGGTTTCTGCAAAAAGACTTATTCCTTTTTCCGCATCTTCTTTCTTGTTGGTATGGGCTCCGACTTCTAGCAGCATAGCCCGCGGGCTCAAATCCTGGTTGTAATCTCCTTTGCCAATATAGATTCCGTTGGAAAGACCGGGCGTTTTCTTGTCCATTACGGACTTGATTTTTTTTGCATATTCCAAATTACTTTTCATATTGGGGTTGCTTCGTCCTACCACCAGTTTTACTTTGGTAACATCCTTCCCTTTAACTTGAGCCTGGTATTGCGAGGCGGGAACCGCATCCCGGTGAACATCTATTATTGTATCAGGGGACTTTTTCAACAGGCTGGCGGCAGTTCTCCGCGAACGATTGTAGGCATTGATATCATGAGGATTATGATTATTTTTATTGTATTGCACTTCAAGGCCCATTTTTTGTAATTTATTTACCAATACCTGTCCGACATCATAGATGCCGCCATTCCCCTCAATGCTTTCTTTGCCATCACTGGGAACATAGGATTCATCGCTATGGGTATGATACACCGCTACCGTTGGCCGCTTTCCAGCTACTACCGGCAGTTCTTTAGTGTTAAAATTCCAGGCATTAGTCTTCTTGTCATAGCTTAACACCGGCATTTTTTCTTCTCCCTGATACTTGCATCGCGCAGTGTTGCCAATTATATCCACCACTTTATACCTGCCGTTGCTAACACTGATATATTCATCACCGGCATACACTTTGCTTCCCGTCTGGTGAATTACATTGTTGTTTTCATCCAACAAAGTAAAGCATTTATCCAGCGGCTGTTCCTCATAAGCAGCATTAAAAGTACCTCCTCCAACGCTGCTACCTATAAGCAGCATTAAAAATATGATTAGAGTGCGTTTAAGCATCTTCGGCACCTCCGTTCTCACCACTACTTTTCTCATTTTTATCAGATTCTTCAGTGGGAAGAGGTTTTTGGACTACTTCAGGTTCCCGCAAATTCTTTACCAGTTCCTGCGGTCTGTCTTCCGTCTCGGGCCCTCCTTGCACCCTTTCCAGGGTTTCACCTATTAATTCGGCCAGGAGAACAGCAATAATTCCAGCCAGAATGAGGGAGTCAAAAGCGCCAGCTCCACCGACATGAACTACTCCACGAATCCCGCTACGGGTCAGATACAGATACTGACCAATATCCAGAGCCAATATACCCATGACGGCGGCAAAAAAAGCACCCCGCCGGGAGCGGCCGGCCAGATAACCCACGACTCCTGCTACCAGGGGATAAATATAAATAGGGTCGATAAAGATTTTTTCCGGTTCGGCTCCCAAGAAACGGGCCGCCAAAAACAGAGCTAGAGCAGTAACTACACCTGCCAGAAAAGCTCTCATTTTCTCAAAGGCAGTGCCGGCTCCAATAATTACATAAAAAGCCAGGCCAACTGCAATGAATCCTCCCAAATTTATCGTAACTCTGGAACTTAAGGGGATATCAATAAAGCTGCCTACAATAATCAAGGCAATAAGCGCCAGTGCTGCTCTATCACTCAGGCGTAAGCGATCCAGAACCCGGTGTGCCACCCCAAAATAAATTAATATGGATACCACCACTAGAGCAATAAGCCCTAAAGGGAAATTCGCCATTAGCTCCATCCTTTCTTAAAGAAAACTTGCTCTAATTAGGTTTCCCTTTCTGTTTTGGATTATGTGGAGAATATGCTGAAATAACATATGACTCCACGGCAAAAAACCCTTTTTGTTGCATAAGGGTTACATAAATATACAAAGCGCTGGCGAAGGTGAAAGCGGGCGGGCGAAGTCCGCCCCTACAGTACTTGGCGGTCGCTAGTTGTTGCGCCTGATTCGGAACGACACGGGGGTCGTTCCCTACACATCCTGCGGTCGCTATTAAGGTAGCTGAGCGGTATATTTATGCACACTAATGCATATTTATTACTCTTTGCAGTGACATCATGCTTTCTTTATAAAGAAAGGAGTAGCACTTAAGCTATCTATGAATGGGGGTAAATAGAAAGGATTATCCTTGGTATAATAGCAGGATTAATTATCTTTGTGTTGCCGGGTCAACGCCTGGCCCAGTAGCTGGGATCAATTCCCCGCAAACGCAGGTATTCAGCAATTTCTCTTAAAATTATAAGAGGTTTCTGGCGAATTTCATGCAAATTCCTGGCACCACTCATGAGAAAGACTGCCTTTAGCCGGTAGAAAAATCCGCTCAGGCTTTGATCCAGGGCTTCCAGACCACCGGAAAGAAAAGTTTTAAGTAAGGGAGCAGCCATTCCTACCAAGTCCGCCCCCAAGGCCAAAGCCTTGGCCGCATCAGCTGCGCTCCGGATTCCGCCGGAAGCAATTACCCGACGGGTAGGTAGCTGCAATAACTCTATGAGACTTATGGCTGTAGGGATTCCCCAGGAATTTAATTCCCCAGCAAAATGTCCTCCCCTCTGGTCTTCAATAAGAATAAAGTTCGTCCCTCCCTGCCCGCTACAATCAAAGATTTCAATTCCAGCTTCCATTAGAGAATTGGCTGCTTCCCGACTAAAACCAAAACCGACTTCCTTGGCAATTACTGGCACCGGGCATTCTTTAACAATCTGGCGAATATTCTCCCTTATTCCTTTAAAATTACGGTCGCCTTCTGCCATCGCCAGCTCTTGTACTACATTAAAATGTAGCTGCAGGGCATCAGCGGATATCATCCGAACCGCTTGCAGAGCTTCTTTTACCCCGGCAGCTGCATTTAGATTTGCCAGAATTATCCCATTAGGATTAACTTCTCGAACAATACTAAAAGACATTGTGGCTTCCGGGAATTCCAGGGCAACACTCTGTGAGCCGACAGCCATGGGCAAACCATATTTAAGCGCCATCCGGGCTAAAGATCGATTAATGTTCAAAGCCTGATCAGTCCCACCAGTAAGAGCATTTACCATGAGAGGGTATTGCAGATCCTTACCCAAAAAGTTGAGGCTAAGATCAATTTCATCCAAGTTTAATTCCGGTAACGAATCGTTTATTAGCCTAATGTCCTCAAAGCCGGAGGTAACCGGACCATCTTCCAGTTGGCTGGCCATTATAATATGCTCTGATTTACGCTGCTTTCTGATAGAATCAGCCTCCCTGCCATTTCCTTAGCTGTATTTAGAGCCGTGGGATCATTAACATTAAAGAAGATCTCACGGGGGTTGCCGAATTGGGCTAATTCTTCCTCTTGAATCACCAGGGCATCAATCTCTTCATAGAAAATACGGGTTAATTTCAGTCTTTGATTTTCCAGGCAAGAGGTAAACAGAGGTAAGCATTTGCGGTGGTAGACAGCGGATGTTGGCTGCAGTTGGGAGTCGATGCAGGGAACCACGCTGTCATGATCCCCCAGCATTTGCAGCATATATTCGACTACCTGCATTTCAACAAAAGGCATATCACATCCCAATAGAAATACAGCTTCATTGGCAGCATGATACAATGCTGAATGAATCCCACTTACCGGTCCCTGCCGAGGATAAACATCGGTAAATACAGGCAGGCCCAGGTGCAGATATAACTCGGGGTCATTAGTGATTATCATGGTTTCACTAAAAAATGCTGTAAATTTTTCAATTATTATTTCAATGGCCGTTTGTGAAGTTATTCGGGCAAAAGCCTTGTTAAACTTCATGCGCGAACTCTTGCCTCCAGCCAAAATAATACCACTGGTTTTCATAAATCTTCATCCTTTAAAATATAGGAAAAAAACAAGAAAGGCTGCCAGCGGCAGCCTAAAACCTCATTGGACACCCGCTGTTACTGCATCCTCCACAGGTATCTGGGCCTTGTACTTTATTCGTCTTCATACCCCATCTTGTAGTATTAAAAGACGAAAGCAGTTGTTTTAAGTTGGAGGAGTCGCATTGCGGACAACGAACCTTATCTTTGTCAATATAGGAAAGCATCTTGTCAAAAGACTTACCACAATCTTGACATTGAAAGTCAAAAATCGGCATTTCTTTTCACTCCTCAGATAGCCTAATCGTTTTCTTCTTGATTTTCCATATACTCTTCTATTTCCTGGTTTTCCAACTCATTCTGAGCTTCCTTTAAAGAAAGCCCTATCCTCTTTTCCTCCGGGTCAATGCTAAGTATTTTTATTTTTATCTTCTCATTAACCTGAACCACATCTTCGGGCTTCTCAACGCGGTGGTTGGCCAGTTGGGAGATGTGAACCAGGCCATCAACTCCGGCTTCGATTTCAACAAAGGCTCCGAATGGAGCTATCCTCACCACGGTACCTTCAATAATATCACCTTCCTGGAATTTTTCTATCACTATCTCCCAGGGACTCTTAAGCAACTTCTTGCGGCTCAGGGAAACTCTCTCCTTCTCCCTATCCAAAGCCAGGATGTAAACATCTAATTCTTCACCTTCCTGTAAAACATCGGAAGGCTGCTCTATTCTGGTATGAGCAATTTCCGATACATGCAGTAAGCCCTCATAACCCCCCAGGTCTATAAAGGCACCGTAATCCACCAAACGTTTTATCCTGCCTTTACGAACTTGTCCCTCTTCGATCTCCTCCCAGAACAGCTTTTTCTGTTTGGCTTTTTCTTCAGCTACCAGTTCCTTGCGGGAAAGCACTACCTGGGAACCTCTCCTCTTGTTACGATTGAATTCAATTATTTTAAAAGACAGGTCCCGGTTAATGTATTCATCCAAATTTTTTACATAACCATCTTCAACATGAGAAGCGGGTAAAAAGGCTACGATTCCAACATCAACCAATAAACCGCCTTTAACGCTGCCTGTTACTGTACCTTGAATTACTTTTCCGTCTTTAAAGCTTTCCTCCAACTCATCCAGGAGTATTTTGGCATCAACTTTCTTTTTGGAAAGCAGAATGGTACCATCATCATCCCATTTTAAAACCATTACTTCAATTTCGTCACCAACTTCAACCAGTTCCTTGGCGGAATCTATATCTTGCAAGGACATTTCCCGGAGGGGGATAATTCCTTCAGATTTGCCACCCACATCAACCATTACTTCATCATCCAGAACCTGAATAACCTTGCCCTTTATTACATCTCCTTTACTGGGAGAAGCAAAATCGGCCATTTCGGCTTCCAGCTTGGCAAACGATTCCTCATTGGCGGGCGTTTCTTCCTGTACATCAGGCTCCTGATTTGTTTCCTGGTTCTCTTCCGGCATAGTCTCCTGATTTGTTTCCTGGTTCTCTTCCGGCATAGTCTCCTGATTTGTTTCCTGGTTCTCTTCCGGCATCTTTTCTTCCTCGTACAACGTCATCCTATCCAATACCTCCTTAATTATCCAGTCCGGAGTCGAAGCTCCTGCGGTAATTCCGATCTTTGATACCCCATCCAACCATTCCGGTTTGATTTCAGAAGCCTTTTGTATTTGAAAAGTCCTGACTCCGGTGTTTTGACACTCCTTACTTAGAGTGCGGGTGTTTGAGCTTTTTCGGTCACCAATCACCAGCATTAAATCTACTTCCCAGCATAAATCCTGGGCCGCCTCCTGTCGGTTCCTGGTGGCTGAGCATATGGTATTGAAAACCTTTAGTTCCCGGCATTTATTTCGTAAAGCTTCCGCTACCTCTAAAAATTCCTTTTGATCCTTGGTGGTTTGGGAAACCAGTGCTGCTTTTTGCAGAACAGGCAAGCCACAAACTTCATCCGTACTGGCTACTACACTCGCTCTCCGGCCACACCACCCCAATATGCCTTCAACTTCAGGGTGTTTGGCATCCCCAAAAACAACTATATCATAATCTTCACCTCTTAACCGGGTCACTATTTCATGAATCTTTTTAACCAGAACACAGGTAGCATCCCTTACCTCAAAGCCCTGTTCCCTGGCTTTATTTATTAATTCGGGGGAAGTCCCATGAGAGCGGATTATTATCCCGGCTGGTTGTTCCCTAATTCTTCCCAGTATATCCACTGGCTCTACGCCTTTTTTCCGGAAGTAATCCACTACCTCATCATTATGAACCAGCGGTCCTAAAGTAAACCATTTGCCTGGTTCCCCTGCGGCTTCCTCCGCAATTTTCACTGCTTTTTTCACTCCGGCGCAAAATCCCGCATTTCGAGCAAGTAGAACATACATTTACTTCCCTCACAGACATTATTACTATTCAGTAATAATATAGCTAAATCCTTCTTTATTTTTTTAAAAGAAGATTTATTTTAGTCATAATGTCGCTGCTTAACTTTTCCATGCTTGCCGAATTTACTTTCTGCCTCTGGTACTCTTCAACACTAATGGGATCGCCTACCCTTACCACCAGAGGCTGCAACCATCCCAGGGGTAGTATCCTGTTAGTACCTATGCAGGCCACAGGTACTACTGGAGCTCCTGATTTAAGAGCAATCATAGCTACTCCCGCCTGGGCTTTCAGGTCTTCCCCCTTTAAGTTTCTCATCCC
>NZ_JAQVZX010000023.1 GCF_028707975.1 Syntrophomonas sp. | reverse complement strand
AGCGCGGGATTTTCACTTAAAGGATACAGATGAGGGCTGGAACGAGGCTCATAATCTTCATTATAATTATGGTGATAATGTTGAGGTTCAGATAATTGATGTTTTCGATCTGGATGTTGTTGCCAGAAACTATAATCGGGATGAATGGGTTCATGATCCCAGTGGGCAGATTGAGGGGAAAGTTACTTGTAATAATTCACCTATTGGCAATGCTTGGGTTGAACTTTGGAATATGGAATATGCTGAGAGGTTTGATAAAACTAATTCATACGGAGAATTTCTCTTATCTGATGTGCCAGCAGGAGTACCCTATACATTAAGGGTTTTCGATTCCGAACATCAACAACTTGGGTTTCAAGAAAACATAAAAGTAATGCCTCAACAGCGCATATCAGGTCTGAACATTACTTTGGAGCTGATTCCGTTACCCTAAGCTTCAAAGGTGCCAGGTGCATGGCTCTTTTGCCAGGGAGACTGGGGGGACGTTTCGTTTGTCTTGTGCATCAGTCACCAACAACTGTACCTGTGGTTGCGTCCCTGTGGTTAGGATGGGGTAAATTAAATCATGGCAAAATTAACATGACAGGGGGTGTTTCCCCTGTCATGTCATTTATGGGGTTAGAGGATGGTGACTTTTACGGTTCTTATTCCCCATTTCAAAGCTTCCTGGTGGGTATCGAAGAAGAGATCGAGCCGGTTGCCTTTGATGGCGTTGCCCTGGTCAGCTGCAATACCGCTGCCATAGCCTTCGACATAGAGCCGGGTACCCATGGGGATTACTTTGGGGTCCACTGCTATAATGCCTCGGGCCAGAGGGTAGCCTAAGTAAGAGGGTTGTCCGCCATATGGAAAATTGCATTTGGCGCAGGGACAGTAGCCGGTTGTTACCATGCTAAGGGTTCTTTCTCCTCCACGGGAGACCGGGGTGTAGCTCGGGGTTGCTGAAGATAACCCCAGGGCTTGTCTGCTTTGTGGGCCTACGATTCCGTCAACCTGGAGTTTTTTGCTTTTTTGAAAGTTGATAACTGCATTATAGGTTTTAGCACCGAAAATTCCGTCTGCTGCTCCACACCAGAAGCCTTGATTATTCAGAGTTTTCTGTAATTGAACCACCGCATTTCCTCTGGATCCCCACTGTAGATTGGGTTCAGCCGCCATTGTATCATTGTTGTACAATAGCAGGACTCCCGATAAAATAACTGCCATAATCAATACTCGCTTTACTAAGTGCATAATTCCTCCTTTCGCTACTGGCGGACTTTCTTAACTATTTAAGAAATAACTCCCCGCCTCTAAGCTTGATTTTAGTTGAAAATGTTAAAATACTTCAAACGGTAGAAGAATGCTGTGATTGCGACAGAACGGAATCTCTCGAAAGTGGGACAAGGTATTGTAATTTATCCGGCAGAATAGTGGGTTAAACAGGGTGATGGTATATTGCGGCAAAGAATGTCGGCTATTAGCAGTGATGTAAAAACTCATCTTTATTGGGGAAAGGTCGCCGGAGAAGAGAAATTTGGCGCGTCTAAGCCGGCTTAGTCCAGGCCAAAGGTAAAAATTATGGAAGGCCAGCTAAATGGTTATAATTAGTCAATAGGCGGGCTCAGGTATTTGCTGGTAATATATCACGGGGACGGTCCCCTTGGCTGGCCTTCAAGCACCCATTAACTTTTTCATCGGTGGTTGTGCCCCCGGGGCATGGGGGGGTAATTAGAAAAACAAATGAGCCTGGTTTAATCCAAGGCTCATTGATGCTCTAATTTGTTTTAATATTTCTTGCTGATATTATTTTTAATTTTCTCATAAAATAAAGACGGAACTCTGATAAACTAGATGGCGCGCTGGACTTTGCCGGAACGCAGGCAACGGGTGCAGACATATATTTTTTTGGGTGATCCGTCAACTATTGCTTTGACTGGTTGAACATTGGGTTTCCATTGACGGTTGGTTCTTATATGGGAGTGGCTGTATTTTTTTCCAAAACCCACGCCTTTCCCGCAAATATCACATTTAGCCATTTTTTTGCCCCCTCTCTTAAACCGTGCACCTAAACATTGTACCAAAAGAGGTAGTAAAGGGCAAGAAGAAGGAATAATAATTGGCTTGTAGAATTATGATTATACTGGCAGCTAAGCAAATAATCCGTTTAGGAGGGGATATAAATGATTAAAATCAAGACTAATGAATGGGGTAATATTGATATTGAAAAGGAAGTTATAGAGACCATTGCCGGTTTGGCAACGGTAGATTGTTATGGATTGGTTGGTATGGTCCCCATTGACTGGCAAAGTGGAATTACTAGTATTTTAGGGTTGGAATCAATCCGCAAAGGGGTGCTGGTTCGCTCCGGCGAAGAGGGTTTGATTATTGATGTTCATGTTATCGTGGGCTATGGCATCAAGATTAGTGAAGTAGCGAGCAATGTCATTCAAAAAGTGGCCTATGTTGTCCAGAATAATACTGGTTTGAAAGTCGTTGCGGTCAATGTTAATGTAAAAGGGATAAAAGTTTTGACGGGGAAATAGGGGAGGATATTAGATTTGAGTTTGCTTAAGATTAATGGCAGCGACCTGATAAGGGGAGTGAAATCAGGTTGTATTAAGCTGGAGCATGAGCGAGACCGGGTAGATGCTCTGAATGTCTTTCCGGTGCCGGATGGAGACACGGGCACCAATATGTACTTAACCCTTTTGTCTGCGGTTAAAGAAGGCGAAAAGAGTCAGGGGCAGTCCTTGGCAGCAGTAGCAAAAGCTATTTCTACCGGTTCTTTGATGGGCGCGCGGGGCAATTCCGGGGTAATTCTATCGCAAGTTTTTCGAGGTTTTGCTAAATTAATGGAGGGTAAGGAGCAGGCCACAGCGCTGGATCTGGCCCTGGCCATTAAAACGGGAGCAAATACGGCTTATGAGGCGGTAATGAAACCGGTTGAAGGTACCATTCTGACGGTAGCCCGGGAGGTGGCCCGAGCTGCTGAAGCCGAAGCCAAAAAGGATCCAGATATAGTGCGGACAATGCTGGCGGCCATCAAGGACGGTCATCAGACCTTGCAGAAAACACCGATGATGCTCCCTATCCTGAAGGAAGCCGGGGTGGTTGATGCAGGCGGGCAGGGTCTCATGATTTTCTTCGAAGGAATGCTGGAAGGGTTGGTTCAGGATCAGGACATCATGCTGCAAAGCTATAAGAAACAGGAAGCGGTAAGATTACAGGATAAGCGGGTTGATAAAGTTTTAACTCTGGATTTCCAATATTGTACCGAAACCCTTATAAAGGGAAATAATCTTGAACCCACGGAGATAAAAGAGCATCTGGCCCCACTGGGTGATTCTATGCTGGTGGTGGGTGGTGATGAGTTGGTTAAAGTGCATATTCATTCCAATCATCCCGGGAAGGTGCTGGAATCCTGTCTGCAATGGGGAAGCTTGTCCGATATAAAAATTAACAATATGTTGGATGAAGTGCACGAGCATAGGGATAACTGGCCTCGATTGAATGATGAACTGGCGGCAGCTAGCAAGATATTGAAGAAGATTGGTCTGGTGGCCGTTGGAGCAGGATCAGGGGTTGTTCAGATCCTGCAGAACCTGGGTGTCGATGTGGTGGTTGAAGGCGGGCAAACCATGAATCCCAGTATCGAGGATATTTTAAATGCTTGCAAAGAGGTGCAGGCGCCAAGTGTGATCGTTTTACCTAATAATAGCAACATTATAATGGCCGCAGAACAAGCCAAACAGCTCAGCGATAAACCGGTTGCAGTGGTTCCGAGCAGATCAGTAATGCAGGCTATCACTGCTCTGATTGCTTTTAATCCTGAACTTCCTCTCGAGGAAGTAGCCCGAGCTATGATGGAAGAGATGAAACAGGTAAAATATGGCGAGGTTACCTATGCGGTCAGGGATTCCCGGCTGAATGGCCTGGAAATAAAAAATGGGGATATCATTGGTCTCATAGAAGATAAAATAAGCGTTACTGCCGGTAGTGCCAGCGAGGCGGTACTAAAGCTCTTGGAGATAATGGTCGATGAGGATAGTGAGTTGATTACCTTTTTCTACGGGGAAGATGTTACGGAAGAAGAGGCTGGAAGTTTAAAGGAGCAAATAATTAAAAATTTCCCGGATTGTGAAGTGGATTTTCATTTTGGCGGGCAGCCTCATTATCGCTACTTGCTATCGGTGGAATAATATAGTATATTGAGTAAAATTTGTTAAAATATAATAGTCTTTTTTAAGCATTATAATACTACTGGCTTTGTAGCTGGTAGTTTTTTTATCGCCAATTTTGCTGTTTTTGTTTTTGTACTTAAACTTCCATGCTCCAAAATCAATAGTGACCAAAGGGAGTATCAGCAGTACCAGAAGGGCGGAGGACTCAAGCAGGGATGAAAAGTATCCTCACCCCTCACTTTTATAATTATTTAGGAGGGAAAAAAAGTGGAGAATAAATTGGATAGCAAAGAAGCTATAGAGCGAATAAAGTTTGAAGTTGGCCAGGAAATGGGCTTATCCAAGTCATCAGAAAAAAACCAGAAAAATATTAAGCAGTAATGAAAATACTTCTAGCATATAAGTTTCATCCGGGGAAAAAATAAAACTACACCAAGCGAAGGAGGTGAAACAAAAATGGCTAGAAACAACCAGCTTTTAGTTCCCCAGGCCAGAACCGCTATGGATAATTTCAAAATGGAAGCTGCTGGAGAGGTTGGTGTTAGCCTGAAGCAGGGTTACAATGGAGACCTGACTTCTAAGCAAGCTGGGAGCATCGGCGGACAAATGGTTAAGAAAATGATTTATGATTATCAGCAGAGGGCTTCTGGAAAGGTTTAAGGCCGAATTCTACCCCTAAACCTAATCCAGTACCCCCAAAAAAGTGAACTAAGGTAACTAAATAATTATACTATTGTTAACAAGCGGATTAAATATATATCCGCTTGTTTTCATTAATACTGCTTCATTTGAAATGTATTAATATATCAATATGCATCAAAATTCAACTATAATCAAAAATTATTTTGCTAAAACTTCATGCCATTCCCCCTCATTTTACGTAGCATAGAGTAGTAGCTGTTCTTTAGATATACCTGGAAAGAGGGAGCGGGCTACCCCCATGGAAATGATACGGGTCGTGTTCTCAATAATCTCGTCAATTTCTTTCGGGGTCACTCCCAGACTACCTCCAAAGGGACTAAGTATTTCTTTTACTGTATTCAGTGAAGTAGTTTCGTTGAACGGAGCACCGATACTAAAGCAGAAATTTTTCACTGCTTCATTAGCAATTATTGCTGCATTAACTATGGTGGGGCAACCAATGGCTATAACAGGTACGCCCAGCTCTTGTTGGGTAATGGCATGACGAGCGTTGCCTATCCCGGAACCGGGTTGGATTCCGGTATTGCACATTTGTATGCTGGTTCCGATACGCTTGACATCCTGGGCCGCCAGGGCATCAACAGCTACCAGAAGGGCTGGTTGAACTTTTTCCACTATTCCTTTAATTACATCGAAAGTTTCCAGACCGGTGATTCCCAATACTCCCGGTGCTATGCCGCAAGTGGGCCGCATTCCCTCTACCAGGGCATCCGGGGCATAACTGTGATAATGGCGGGTAATGGGGCTGTATTCAATAAATTTTGGGCCCAGCGCATCAGCGGTGGCTCTCCAGTTGCCCAGTCCCACCAGTAAAACTGTATCCTGGGGTTTTAATTGCTCTCCTACCAGGGTATGCATGCTTGCTTCCATGGCTTCCACTATTTCATCATTTACATAAGGATCGTTTATCTTTAGAGGAGGGGATTCTATGGTTACATAAGTACCGATTGGACGTCCCATTTTTTCGGCTCCATTTTGGTCAAGAATGCTTATGGTGGTTACTTTGATGTTTTTTAATTGTTTGATATCTTCTTTAACACCAGGTATTTCTTGATCGCTGGCACCCCTGACCAGATCACGTGCTTCTATTGCCATGTCTACATAGATATTGAATTCCCGGTTTATCATATTGACTACCTCCTATGGATTTATTATCCGTTTTGTAAAGAATAAATATTCATAAAATATCCTTCTGGCAAGTAAAAATGGCGACTGTACAGTCGCCATTTTTGGGGAGAGGAGAATTTTGTAAAGTTGTTGGGGAGGGTTTGTTACCAGATTTCTCTCTGGTAATTATATAATTACCCGTTATTAGATTTTATATACAATTTTTTTAAAAATATTTTTCCTTGTTTTCTTGTTTCCCCCCAGGAATCATTTTTATGTTAAAATAAACTGTGGTAAAAAAGGGCAAACGATGTCTAAGAGCGAATAAGTAATTTAGAGGGAGTAAAATTGAGAGTAATTGGAGGAATAGCCCGGGGAAGGCATTTAAAGGCTCCCCCCGGAATGAATACCAGACCGATTACAGACAGAATAAAGGAAAGTCTTTTTAATATAATTGCTTCAGGTATAGAAGGTGCTACGCTACTCGATCTCTTTGCTGGAAGCGGCAGTGTGGGTATTGAAGCCTTGAGCCGGAGGGCTAAATGGGTTGGCTTTATCGATAACAAGCGGGAGGCAGTCAATACTATAAAGGCCAATCTTGATAATTGTGGTTTTTCCGGAAACTACGAAATATTTCGCAACGATGTCTTTAAGGCTGTGGAGATGCTGCGCAGAAGGGGTCTGCACTTTGATTATATTTATGTAGATCCTCCCTTTACCAAGGTGAAGATTTTTGACCTGATAATAGATGTTTTGGATAAAGCAGAGCTTTTGGACGAAAAAGGCATAGTGATAATTCGGACGCCACGGAAAAAAAGCCTGCCGGAAAGCTTGGATAGATTGGAGCGATATCGCTTAAATCATTACGGAGAGTCGAGTTTACACTACTATCGCCTGGATAAGGAGGGGCAGGGGTATGATGGAGATATTCAGGATCCTGGACGAAATGGAGCAGATGGTAAAGAATAGCAAAAAAGTTCCTTTGATGAGTGGTAAGGTCTTGGTAGAAAGCCATCGCTTTCTGGATCGGCTGGACAGAATGCGGGCAATTTTACCGGAGGATCTGGAGACAGCCCGGATTCTACTGGCAGAAAAGGAACGGATAGTTAAGGAGGCCTGCGCGGAAGCGGAAACCGTTATGGAACATTCAAGGGATCGGGTGGCGCGTATGGTCGATGACAACGAGATTACCCGAAATGCTATGAAAATGGCGGAAGACATAATAGCCAAGGCCGAGCAGGTTGCCAATGAGATCCGCCGGGATGCAGATGAATACGCGGATGGCTTGCTTTCCCATATGGAAATCGTATTGAAAAAGGGTCTGGATGCTGTGCAGCAGGGTAAAGAAGCTATGAGGCAGGAATAGGTGGATTTTTGCTTTACCAGGAATAACCGTAAGATCCGGGAGTTATCCCGGGATAATTTAATTTCTTCCGGGCAAGAGACTGGTAGCGACCATAATAGTCAGGAGCAGGAGACAGGCTAAAAGGCAGGCAATGGAGATGCTCCAGGCATCAAAGGAGTATAAGGCTTTGTGGTAGGGCAGGGATAAGGAGAGAACACTCTGCTGCCCGGATGCCAGGAGCTTGTAGGCGAAAGCTGTTATAATAACGGATAAAAACATTTGCAGCAGGCGGGAGTATAAATAAAACGAGAGTTTTACCGGGGTGCCCACCATAATGCCCATTACCTGGGCGATAATGGAGAGGCCGCTCCAAGCCAGTATGCAGCTGACCGCTAGCAGTTGGGGCAAGATATTAGCGGGGGAGGCAGCGGTTATAGCTCTGGTACCAATGGTAATTTCGAATAATCCCATTAACCAGCCATAGATAAGTTCATAGGAAAGATTAAATATAGAGAATATCTTTAATAGAAAAAGGGCCAGGAGGTCAATTATACCCCAGAAGGAGAACATCTTCGTTATTACGGAAAATAGAATAATGAAGCCAGCAATAGCCAGAACATTGTTCAGGCTATTTTTTATCGCATCACTCAGGAGTTTTCCTGGACCGCGGTAATTTTTTCTTGCTTCCGCCATGGCCTGGGATAATTCTTGGGCCAAGGGGGGACGAGATATATTCCGTAAGGGTTTCTTGGCTTTTAGCCCCCAGAACATACCGACTATTAGGTTAGACAAATAATGAGACAGGGCCAAAATGTACCCCAGGAGGGGGGAACCAAACATTCCGACTCCTACCGCTCCGATGATAAAAAGGGGGCCGCAGTTGTTGGTGAAAGAAAGCAGGCGCGATGCTTCTTCGCCGCTAATCATATTTTCGTCGTAGAGTTTCTTGCTCAGGATTGCACCTACGGGAAAACCGGAGGTGAACCCCATGGCCACTACCAGTGAGCTGCAACCGGGCAGATTGAAAAGCGGTCGCATTATCGGTTCCAGCAATACCCCTAGTATCTTGGGAACGCCCAGGTTAACCAGTAGTTCAGCCACGATAAAGAAGGGGAGAAGGGCGGGTACAATTATGGAAAACCATAGTTTGAAACCGCCAGAAGCGGCATTTACCGTTTCCTGTGGGTTAAGCAGCATGAAAACTGCCAAAAATAGTATTATAATAAGAAAAAAAAGCCGGGAATAATTGCCCATGCTATACCTCCATAAGGGCGGGCATGGGGACGGTTCTTTTGCCCGCACTGCATGCCATACCTCCATTAGGGGTGAGGAGTGAGGGGTTATGTTATAGCAGGTAGATTCATAATGCTTAAGGGATTACCTTAGCAACTCGAGCACCCCGGGAAGTTCAAATTTATGATTTTAATGCAAATACAAAACCCTTTTGTTGCATAAGGGTTTTGTATAAATATACAAAGCGAGCGTTGGCGAAGCATGGATGCAACACTAAGGTTTTGGTGAGCAGGCGCAAGGGGGCGAGCGACAGGATGTCGCAAGAGCGCTTCACCCCGCGGGTACGCCTGGTGTTCCACCCTGCGGGTGTGTCACTATTAAGGTTGCCTCCCATGGACGGGAGATTAGCGCGGTACCCCTTTCGCCGCAAGACAAGCCGCGGTTGTTGCCCATGCGTAGACTGCGAGCGGTATATTTTATGGAAACGAATGCATATTAATAACTTTTTGCAGTGATATCACAAGTATATTTCAATACAGGGATTTAGCTGATTATAGATAATATATTAAAGATATACTTTGCTTATAACCAGGTGACAAGAGAAGCGTTCTCTTGACAAGTGTCCTTATGAAAACATGCTGTCAGCAAGAAGGAGGTAGGAAAATGCTGGATGATAAGTTCAGACCCCGGGTAGCCCTGGTGCTGGGAGCGGGAAGTGCGCGTGGACTGGCACATATTGGGGTAATCGAGATTCTTAAGGAAAATCATATTCCTTTTGATTTTATTGTGGGAAGCAGCATGGGTGCTATGATTGGTGGTATATTTGCCGCTGGGGCAGACATCAAGATGCTGGACCGCATGCTGGAAAATATGGACACCAGTATTTTCTATGATGTGCATCTTCCCCGCCTGGGTTTCATGTCCGGCAAAAAAATCAAGACTTTTATCGAATTGATGACCAAGAAAAAAAGCTTTGCTGAACTGGACCTGCCTCTTCTGGCCGTGGCTACTGACCTCATGTCCGGGGAAGGGGTGGTTTTGGAAGAGGGCTCGGTGGCTGAAGCTATCAGGGCCAGTATCTCTATTCCGGGTATTTTTACCCCGGTGCGGCAGGAGGGAATGATACTGGTGGATGGGGCGGTGGCTGACCGCTTGCCGATTGAGGTGGCGCGCAGCCGGGGAGCTGATATTATAATCGCTGTGGATGTAACCTTCGGTCCGGGGAAAAACACTAGTATCCTAAATACCATGGATGTAATTATGGCTTCGCTGGATATAATGGCCAAACAACAATTCGATTTGGTTCATCCTGGTGCTGATATTCTCATACAGCCGCTGGTGGGGTCTTTTCAACCGGGAGATTTTGATAAATCGCGTCAAATCGTAGACCAGGGACGAATTGCTGCTGAGCAGAAGGTTGAGGAAATACTGGAAAAAATTATGGCCCGAGCAGCGGCGAAAATAACTCTTTTATAGCAGCTTTTAGATTTCCCTTCTGTGTCACCACTTGCTGTAGCCCGTAATTCGTCACAGTAAGCAAGGTACTCATCGTCAGCTTTTTCAATCACGCAAAATACCTCTACCTTTTTCACGCTATCACCTCTCTGGTAATATTATATCCCAGAACCTTGCTGTTTTTCCAGCAAATCGTATGTTGACTCCACTGCAAAAAAACCTTTTTGTTGCATAAGGGTTGCATGAATATACAAAACGCTGGTGAAGGTGAAAGCGGGCGGTCGAAGACCGCCCCTACAATGCCTTGCGGTCGCTAGTTGTTGCGCCTGATTCGGAACGACACGGGGGTCGTTCCCTACACACCCTGCGGGCACTTCTGGTGCTCTCTGCGGTCGCTTTTAAGGTTGCACCCTGCGGGCACTTCTGGTGCTCTCTGCGGTCGCTTTTAAGGTTGCACCCTGCGGGCACTTCTGGTGCTCCCTGCGGTCGCTTTTAAGGTTGCTGAGCGGTATATTTATGTGCACTAATGCGTATTCATTACTTTTTGCAGTGACATCTATGTTACAACTTAAGTGCCTGGCACCATTGGGGGCAAGATTACCGGTGAGGTGGTAAAGTCGCGACCGCCCCGGCGGGTTGCCGGGGAAGGGAAGAGCAAGCTGTAAACATCGGTTGCCCGGCTGTCCAGACTTATCATATCTGCCAGCGCTGTTCCCTGATTTTCGTCACAGGCTCGCTTCATTTCGCTGCCACGACTGAATATTTTTAACTTCGATTTAATTTTTATTTTTTGCAGGATTTTCTGACCTTTTGCAGAAAAACCTAAGATATGTAGATACTGTGGACCATGCTGGTCGTACAGTTCAATTTGGTTCTTTGAAAGAGCAAAGAGTGTGTACAATAGAGTCCGGTTGATTCGAGTCAGGCTGTAACGTTTGGATTTGATGCACTGTCGGAGTTCCTCCAGGGTACCGCAAGAATTAGCCGCTTCTTTAATCCGGAATTCCAGGCCCTCAGATACTTCGTAAATCCCTTTAAGGTAATTCGTTGAAATAAGACGCAGGTTTACCATGATGGCTTGGTCCAGGTTATCGGGTCCAATTGCTGCCCGGCCCAGAGATATTTCCCGCTGTAATATTTCCTCTGTGGCTGGAGGTACGCTGCTGGTGATTTTTTCCCAGCTCAAGTTCTGGTACAGGGCTTGGCGAATGGCCCTGGCACTGGAGAATGGGGATAAATCACTACTATGGAAGGACGAGCCCTGGCGCGGAATGGTCAAGGGAACCAGGGGAATACCCTCTTCTTCAATAACCCGAAGGTATTCGAGGCCCAGTATGTTATTGGGACCAGGAAGGATCTCCTGGAGTTCTTTCTTGTCTGCTCCCATAAATTCCTGCAGAGCCAGGGAGCGGGCCAGGGGAAAGCTCAAACCTCGGGAAAGTCCTTTCTTGAGAATAGCTTTATAGCTTTCTGGTTCATGGGCCAGTATCCCGGCTATCTTTTGCAGCAGGGAAAGTTGGCCGCTCTCACTGCCAAAAGCCAGGTGAGTGACCACTCCGGTGCGCTGTAAAAGCTGCACTGCCCCCCGCGCAAAATAGTAAGCGCTGCGGGTGGCAAAGCAAAAAGGAAGCTCGATCAGCAAATCCACGCCAGCGTTCAAAGCCATCTCCGCCCGGGCCCATTTGTCACAGAGAGCAGGTTCACCCCTTTGTAAAAAATTACCACTCATTACGGCGATGGTGGCGGAGAAATCGCCCTGTTGCCGGGATTTTTCCAGCAGGTAAAGGTGGCCATTATGGAAGGGATTGTATTCTGCTACTATACCTAAAACTGCCATAGCCCAATTCTCCTGTTCATTTTCTAGTATCATAAATTTTACCACCAGCTATTCATTTATGCTAGAATGTATGAGGAGAGTCTGAGCGTACATAATGTAATTAAAAACAAGGAGGTAAAAGGATGGATCTCATAGCACAAATCAAAGAAAAAGCAGCAAAAAATGTCAAGACTATTGTTCTTCCTGAAGGAACCGAGGAAAGAACAATTCAAGCTATCAAGGGTATTATTGATAGCAAGGTGGCTCATCCCATTCTTCTGGGCGACGAAGGAGCAATCAAGGGCCTGGCCAGTAAAATTGGGGCGGACATCTCCGGAGCCGAAATCATCAGCCCGGAAAAAGCTCCATTTTTTGATGATTTTGTACAGGCTTTTTATGAAATGCGCAAGTCAAAGGGCGTTGACCTGGATAAAGCTAAAGCCACCATGCTCGATCCCCTCTTTTTTGCATCGATGATGGTTAAAATGGACAAGGCTGATGGTGAGGTTGCCGGAGCGGAAAATACTACCGGCAATGTTTTGCGGCCCGCTCTCCAGATAATTAAGACTTCTCCCGGCATCTCCGCCGTATCAGGCGCTTTTATTATGATCGTTCCCAACTGCCCTTATGGTGACAACGGAGTATTTGTATTCGCCGACTGTGCCGTTACCATTGATCCTACTGCGGCGCAGATGGCCGAATTTGCCAAGGCTTCAGTGGGGACCGCTGTTGACCTTTGCGGAATGAAGGATCCAAAAATCGGTATGCTTTCCTTCTCCACCAAGGGTAGTGCCAGCCATGAACTGGTAGATAAGGTGGTTCAGGCAACTGCTATTGCCAGAGAAAAGTTCCCCGAACTGAAGGTTGACGGAGAATTCCAATTGGATGCCGCTATAGTTCCTAGTGTAGGCGCCTCCAAGGCTCCGGGCAGCCCGGTAGCAGGTGACTGCAATGTGCTTATCTTCCCGGACATCCAGGCAGGAAACATTGGCTACAAACTGGTGCAGAGAACAGCCAAGGCTGAAGCTATTGGTCCGATTCTGCAGGGAATCGCCAAGCCGGTCAACGACCTTTCCAGAGGGTGCAGCGTAGAGGATGTCGTTAATGTAGTGGCTATGACGGCAGTAAGAGCATAAGTAATTACTCTAAAAGGCCGGTGATTAACCTTCTTCTTTAGGAAGAGGTAGCAAGTCCAGCGAATTAGCGAAGGTAGGGAAACACTGGCCAGTGTTTCCCTGCTCTAGACTTTAATGTGCGGACTTTTTCACAAAATCCAACTTGTACGAAACCAGGTTTAATTTAAAAGCGTGGCTCTTTATTTTCAGCATTTAATCAAAGCAGCCCATAGTATCGTTTTTTCTTCAGATTACGAAGTATTATGAAGGATTCTGAAGAATATTAGTGAAAAAGAAAACAAAAACAAACAAATTGAGGAGGTATGTTTAAAAATGAAGGTTCTGGTAGTAAACGCAGGCAGTTCATCCATCAAATACCAGGTAGTAGACATGACGGATGAATCCGTTCTGGCTGTAGGTCTGGTTGACCGTGTAGGTATTCCTGGCACCACCCTGGATCATAGCCCCATGGGCAAAGACAAAGTTACGATTAAGAAAGACCTGCCTGACCATACTGCAGGTATGGAACTGGTTCTCCAGGTTCTGGTCAATGAAGAGTATGGCTGTATAAAGAGCATGGATGAGATCGGTGCAGTTGGCCATCGCGTGGTTCATGGCGGTGAGGCTTTTGCTGCTTCCGTAGTTATCGATGACGAGGTTAAGAGAGTTATTAAGGATTGCTTCGAAATCGCTCCTCTGCACAACCCCCCCAATATGATGGGAATTGAAGCTTGCCAGAGACTTATGCCCAATGTAAAGCATGTGGCTGTTTTTGATACCGCTTTCCATCAGACCATGGGACCTGCTAACTTCATGTATGCCCTGCCCTATGATGTTTATGAAAAATACCGGGTAAGAAGATATGGCTTCCATGGAACTTCTCATTTCTATGTAGCTCACCGGGCGGCTGAAATGCTGGGCAAGCCTTATGAAGAATGTAAGATAATTACCTTGCACCTGGGCAATGGCGCCAGTATGGCGGCCATTAAGGATGGTAAAGTAATAGACACTTCCATGGGTTTCACCCCGTTGGAGGGTCTGGTAATGGGTACCCGCTCGGGTGACATTGACCCGGCCATAGTCTTCTTCCTGATGGACAAGCTGGGCATGAATTCTTCTGAAGCTAACAACTATTTCAACAAGAAATCCGGCATGTTGGGACTGTCTGGCGTTTCTAACGACCTCAGAGACATTCTGGAAGCGGCTGGTTCCGGTAATGAAAGAGCCAAGATCGCCCTTGATGTATACTACAACAAGGTCAAAGGCTATATTGGCAACTACATCGCCAAACTGAATGGTGTTGACTGCCTGGTATTTACTGCTGGTGTAGGTGAAAACGCCATCGATATTCGCGAAAATGTCTGCTCCAACCTGGATTATCTGGGAATCAAGATGGATGTTGAAAAGAACAAGGTCAGAGGAAAAGAAGTGGATGTGGCCACTGCCGATTCCAAAGTCAGAATTTTCCTCATCCCCACCAACGAAGAACTGGTTATTGCCAGAGATACTTTCGGCCTGGCGAAATAATAGAATTTCAAACTGGAGGCGGGTTTACCCCCGCCTCTTAGGTTTTTCTGCGGGATTGACCGGGGTAGTGCAGGGTATGGAAATATTGACAAGGCCAATCGGGGCAGACTATAATTAATCTGGTGTTTTTATGGGGTATATGATAAGAAAAGTGAGGGGTAAGGTGTGAGGAGTTATACTAATTGCATCTTACCGTTCAAGTACAATCGGATTTATTTTTCATTGGTGGTTGTGCCCTCTGGGCATGGGGGTTAGAATGAAGATTGACCTTAGGAGGCTAAAACTTCGCCCACAACAAAGCGAGGAGTTTTACCTGGAAACAACCGGGAGAAATGAATTCCTCAGTGAAGTCGGCGGCAAATTTGCAGCGGCAGTGCAAGTGGATCTGGTAGTGGACAACACGGGAAAGATTTTTGTAGCCCGGGGACGCGTAAGAACCACTTTACAACTACCTTGTTCCCGTTGCCTGGGGGAAGCGATAGTTCCGGTAGATGCGGAGTTGGCCTGTAATATCCTGGAATCCAAGTCTGCGGAATATGCGGATTTGGAAGAGGACATAATCATTCATGATCCGGGCCAGGTGGATATAGATCCTGCTGTTGAGGAAGCCATCTTTATGAGTATTCCCATAAACCCTTTATGCAAGCTGGAATGTCAGGGAATCTGTCCCCAGTGTGGGGTAAACCGAAATCTCGAAGATTGCCATTGTGAAACCCGGGAAATTGACCCCCGCTGGGAAAAGCTTAAGAACTTGATACGAAAGTGAGGAGTGAGGTACCTACTAACTCACTTTTCATCGGTGGTTGTGTCCCGGAAATGAGGGGTTAATAAACAATATTGAAGGAGGATTTTGAACCATGGGAGTTCCCCAAAGAAGACAGTCACATGCGCGCAAGAACAAGCGCCGGTCCGAGTGGAGGAAAATCGATAAACCAGGATTGGTGGAGTGTCCCCAGTGTCATGAACTGAAAATGCCACACCGGATTTGTTTGAGTTGCGGATACTACAAAAGCAATAAGGTGATGTAGTAAGAAAAGTGAAGAGACTTTTTTAGAAGTGTTTTTCAGAAAGTAAGGTATTAGTCTTTAACAGACCGGTAGCTTGCTTTTTGTCTATTAAGGAGGTTTTTTATGCGGATAGCGCTTGATGCTATGGGGGGAGACCATGCTCCGGCGGAAATAGTCGCGGGAGCGGTAAAATGGGTAGCAGAGAAAGAACGGCAGGTATTTCTGGTAGGTCAAGAAGAGCTGCTCAAGCAGGAATTAAAACCATACAGCTATGATCCTTCGCGGCTAAGCGTGGTTAATGCCCGTGAAATAATAGGCATGGACGAATCACCGGCCACAGCAATTCGCAGGAAAAAAGATGCTTCTATTGTGGTAGCCAGCCGGATGGTTAAAGAGAAAAAGGCTGATGCCATTCTTTCCTGTGGCAGTACCGGAGCCCAGATGGCAGCGGCCATCTTTATATTGGGGAGGATGGAGGGAATTGAGCGCCCACCGATCGTAGCCGCCATACCCAATATGACCGGAGCTTATACCCTGTTGATTGATGTAGGGGCCAATGTTGACTGCAAACCCAGACAGCTTTTGCAGTTTGCCCTCTTGGGGAAAACCTATGCTTCCATCATTTATGGGGTGGGACAGCCGCAGGTGGCCTTGTTAAACAACGGGGAGGAAGAAAGCAAGGGTAATAGTGTCACTGTGGAAAGCTATGCTCTGTTGCGCCAGCAGCCGGCGATCAACTTCACAGGAAATATTGAAGGAAGGGATATATTCAGCGGCAAAAGCGATGTTATTGTCTGTGATGGCTTTACGGGAAATATACTCCTGAAAACCATGGAAGGCATGGCCCTCTTCATAGCAAAGGGGATTCTTGGCGCGGGTGGGCAAATGCCGGCATTTTTCCAGCAGCTGGATTATACTCAAACCGGCGGTGCTCCTCTTCTGGGGGTTAATGGGCTGAGTATTGTATGTCATGGAAGTTCTAAAAGAGAAGCGGTATATAATGGTCTGGGTATAGCCGAAGATTGTTATAATAAGAATATAATAGAAATGCAAAAGCTGGAACTGAGCAAAGCTGTTGAAGCTTGAAGCAGGCAAGGTTGACAGGGGTTAATAGTTTGCCTGTTGAAAAACAGCGCTTGCAGCTCCAAAGTGGGGGATGACTCTGCCGTTTCTTGTTCCCCTTAAGAGCGAAGGATGAAGGAGAAAAAGGAGGTTATTTTATGCAGGAGTTTTTTGAAAGGGCCAGGAAAATACTGGCGGAACAACTGGATATTAAGATGGAGAAGATTCAAATGGAAACCACCTTTGACGAGATTGAAGCTGATTCTATCGACATTGTTGAAATGATAATGGCACTGGAAGATATCTATGATGTCGAATTCCCGGAAGAAGAACAGAAGGACTATCAAACCGTAGGCAGTCTTATCAATGACCTGTACGAATTCCTGAGACAGAGTAAAAATGCAAAATGAGAGAAAAAAGGCCCAGCGTTTTCTAGAAGACATGCAACTGCCTTATTCCAATAATGAACTCATCACTATGGCTCTGACCCACCCATCCTATGCCCAGGAAAAGAACACGGTGGCCAACAACCAGAGGCTGGAATTTCTGGGGGATGCGGTCTTAAACCTGGTAGTAGCGGAGTATCTTTATAATCATTATGCCAGAAAAGCCGAAGGAGAATTAACCAAGATTAGGGCCAAGGTTGTTTGTGAAGACGCACTGGCCATTTTCGCCCATAATATCGACCTGGGGCAGTATCTGCTGCTGGGTAGAGGGGAGGAAATGTCCGGGGGCAGGAAGAGAAAATCCATTCTGGCTGATGCGGTGGAAGCGGTTATCGGGGCAATTTACCTGGATCAGGGCCTGGTTACCGTCCAACGCTTCATTATGAAGCATCTGGAGGAACTTATTAGCGAAACAGCCAGTGGAGATTATTATGATTACAAATCAAAATTGCAGGAACTGGTACAGGCCAGGGATAAGGAAAATGTAAGTTATGCTATTATTGAAGAAAGCGGCCCCGCCCATGCCAAGATCTTTGTAGCCGGGGTTTATTATCGTGAGCAGCTTTTGGCTGCTGGAGAAGGGAAAAGTAAAAAAGAAGCCGAACAAAAAGCTGCCCAAAAAGTTTTGCAAGACAGCTCCCTGTTGGGGGAATTGGGTTTCTAAGCTTATCAGAATAGGAACAATAAACTTATGAAGCATATAAATATCCCTATTTTTATTCCCCATTTGGGGTGCCCATTTACCTGTGTTTTTTGCGACCAGAATCGGATTAGCTCAACCCAGGAAATACCCGGAGAAATGGAAGTACTAAGAATCGTGGAAAAACATTTGGAGACCATTCCTTCGGGCAGTGAAGTGGAAATTGCCTTTTTTGGCGGTAATTTTACAGCGGTAGAAAAAGCAAGCCAGGAGATTTACCTGGCATCGGTTAAGCGCTATTTGCAGGATGGTCGGGTGCAAGGCATACGCATTTCCACCCGGCCGGATTGCATAGATGTCGAGATTCTGGATTTTCTGCGGAAGCGGGGAGTCAGAACCATCGAATTGGGGGTGCAATCGTTAGCAGATGAGGTTTTAAAAGCATCGTGGCGGGGTTATCAGGCTGATGATGTTTTTAAAGCTTGCTATCTAATCAAGGAATACGGTTTTCGTTTGGGAATCCAGCTTATGATTGGTCTGCCGGGAGATAAGCTGGAACTGGATATGAAGACTGCTGAGCAAGTTATCGCTTTGCGGCCGGATATGGTCAGGATATACCCGACCCTGGTAATTGCTGGTACCCATCTGGAAAAGCTCTATCTTAAAGGGGAATATACTCCCCTTACCCTCGCTGAAGCACTGCAGATCAGCCTGGCCGCCTACCTTCAATTTCAAAAAGAAAACATTCCGGTTATTCGTATGGGCTTGCAGCCGGGAGAAGAACTGCAGCGTGAAGGCTGTGTGGTGGCAGGGCCTTTCCATCCTGCTTTTGGGGAAATGGTGGAACAGGAGGCTTTTAAAGCGCAAGCACAGAAGCTTATTGAAGAGTTCGTGATTGCTCACGGTCAGCACTCGCAGTTGCTACTTCTGGTCCACCCGCGTGACATCTCCAAAGTCACCGGACAACGGCGCTCTAACCTGAATTACCTTAAAAAGCAGTTTGGACTTGAGCTAATCAAAGTCCGGGGGACTGAGAATCTGGTGCGTGATAGTGTAGGGGTGGCAGCTAATGATGCCTCCGCCCCGGCCTTGCTATTATCCCGCCGCGAATTTCTTGAAGAGCCAAGTTATGTAAAAAAATACCAAATATAAAGAGGATTTATCCCTTGAATGTCTAAATAGCTTGTATGAGCGGTGGAGAATATATCACGGGGACGGTACTTCTGATATATATCATAAGGATTGACTCTCGTGCAAAAACCCCTTTTTATGCAAGTTAATGCATATTTGGCTCCACTGCAAAAACCCTTTTTGTTGCATAAGGGTTGCATGAATATACAAAACGCTGGCGAAGGTGAAAGCGGGCGGTCGAAGACCACCCCTACAATGCCTTGCGGTCGCTATAGTTGTTGCGCCTGATTCTGAACGGCACGGGGGTCGTTCCCTACACACCCTGCGGTCGTTATTATGGGTGCACCCTGCGGTCGTTATTATGGGTGCACCCTGCGGGTGTCACTGTTAAGGTTGCAGCTACCTATTTTCATCGGTGGTTGTGCCCCCTGGGCATGGGGGGTTAATAAGAAAAGTGAGGCTTTTATTGTGCGGCAAAGAGTATTGGGTGAGCTCTGTCGAAATCCGGGAGAATATCTTTCCGGAAAGGAACTGGCCGAAAAGCTTGGCATCAGTCGCGTGGCGGTGTGGAAGCATATAGAGAATCTTAAAAGCGAGGGCTACGTTATAGTCGGTGTTAGTGGAAAAGGTTACCGAATAGAAGAGACTTACAATGTTTTGCTTTTAGAAAGGCTAAGCAGTGACTTATCTACTGCGCGCTTGGGGTGGAATTTGCAACTCTTCCCGGAGCTTGATTCCACTAATGAGATGGCCAAAAAGTTGATTATAGAGGGCCAAGCTACAGAAGGCACCGTAATTATTAGCCGGCAGCAAAGCCGGGGAAAAGGGCGCCGGGGAAGAAGCTGGCAGTCTCCGCGGGGAGGTTTGTGGTTTTCCGTAATTCTCCGGCCAGAACTGGCTTTGCAAGAAGTGGTGCTTTTACCCCTGGTTTTTGCGCTGGCCATCAGCCGGGCTTTGGAGAGCTTCTTGTCGGCAGGGGTGCAGATTAAATGGCCCAATGATGTCTACATAAATGGTAAAAAAGTGGCGGGTATTTTATTGGAATTGAGCGGAGAGCTAGAACAGGCGGACTATTTGGTAGCAGGCATAGGAATAAATGTCAATTTCGACAGAACCTCTCTTCCCGAGGGGGTAGCGAATATTGCTACATCTCTCGCGGAGGAAAGTGGAAATTATCATCAAATGGACGAGATTCTGCTGCGGGTGCTGCAATCGATAGAAGGGTATTACTGTAAATTCCTGGAAAATGGATTTGAAGATATAAGAAAAGAGTATAAAAGCCGCTGCCTGCATTTAGGAAAGATGATTCGACTGGATACCCCCAGGGGTTCTCTGGAAGGAATAAATGTTGATATTGATGAACAGGGCAATCTTATTATTGACGCGGGGGATAGGATAGAACACCTTACTACGGGAGATGTTGCCTTATTGGATGGGGAGTAAGGGAGGAAGCTAGTTGTATCTCAAAAGAATGGATATAAAGGGTTTTAAATCTTTTGCCGATAACACTGAGCTTCAACTGCATCCGGGGTTAAATATTGTGGTTGGCCCCAATGGCTGCGGGAAGAGCAATATTGTTGATGCTATACGCTGGGTTTTGGGCGAGACCAGCATCCGCCAGCTGCGGGGACAAAAGAGTGAAGATGTCATTTTTAATGGCAGCGATAAGAAAAAGGCACTGGGCATGGCTTTTGTAGAATTAGTTATTGATAATAGTGACCACAGTCTGCCCTTGGAATTTAATGAAATCACCCTGGGACGCAAAGTTCATCGCTCTGGTGAAAGTGAATTTTACCTTAATAAGTCAAGGGTGCGGTTGAAGGATATTTCCGACCTTTTGATTGGAAGTGGAGTGGGTAAAAAGGGTTACGCTATAATAAGCCAGGGAGAGTTGGAAGAGGTCTTAAACGGGCAAGCCCTGGATCGCAGGCTAATGCTGGAGGAAGCAGCGGGGGTTATAAAATATCGCCAGCAAAGGGATGAGGTCAAAAAGAGAATTCTGCAGAGCAGCAATGACCTCTTGCGCTTGGCCGATATCCTGGAGGAACTGGATATTAGACGGCAGGAGCTGTTCAAAAAGGCGGAGAAGACCCAGCTTTATCTGGCTTTAAATAGTGAATGCCAGGAATTGGAGAAGTCGGTTCTCCGCTTTGAATTGGCCCGGGCGGAAAAGGATTGGCAGCAAAAGACAGGGGACCTCTTTAAAAAACAGGAAGATATAAAGGCTCAGGCCGGGCAATTGGGGCTTCTGGAAGCAAAGCTGCGGGAAGAGGAGGAAGGGCTCGCCCGACAGCAGCTTAAGCTGGGTAGCCTGGGGGAGGAACGACATCTAATTGAATCCCGGCTGAATTCGCTGCAGGGAGAAATCAGGCTGGGGGAAGAGAGAACCAAGAATAATAACGAACGCATAGATAATGCCGCCGCTGATCTTAAAAAATATCTGGCTTTGCTGGAAAATATTCAGCGGGATTTTAATCTCTGTTCTGTGGATTATGATACAGAACAGCAGAATATGGCTCAAAGGACGGCGGAATATAGCGAATTGGAGCATGAAGTCCAGGAAATGCAATTTACCATAGAAGGTTTTAAAACTAATTTTGATGAAAAAAAGGCTCTGGTTTTTGATAAAATGAAGCAGGAGAGCCAGCTTAAAAATGAGCTCGGAGAGAGAGTGGATTTACTGGGCAAGGCCAAGGAGAAAAAGGAAAGGCTGAAGATACATATAGAAGAGCTGGCAGCCAAGCTGCAAAAAGGCCGAAAAGGCCATTTGCAATTCGAAGAGGAAATACATGCACTGCGAGCAGAAATTGCCCAAAAGCAGGCTTTTATTGAGGAGTACAGCCAGGAGAAAAACCAGCTCGCTGAGGTTTTGCACAGTCTCAATGAAAGATACCGTGAACTAAACCAGCGCTCTATAGAAATCAATAACCAGCTTCTGGCTATAAAAGACCTGCAAAGGAATCTGATTGGCTATTCCCCGGCGGTGAAGGCTATATTAAAGCAGGCCCAAAGCGGAAGACTTAAAGGGATTATTGGTTTGCTCGGGGAAATATTGGAGGTGCCTGCGGGTATGGAGCTAGCCATTGATGTGGCGGCGGGAAGCGGCCTGCAGAATATCGTGGTGGCCAGTGAGAAAGAGGTGCGGGAGGCGATTGATTATCTCAAGGCGCAGGAACGGGGAAGGGCTACTTTTTTGCCTCTGGATGTTTTAAAGGTTCAGCCCTTGCCCCGGGGAGTTGTTGAGAAAACCATGCTGCAGGATGGGGTTTTGGGCTTGGCTTCCCGTTTGGTTCACTATGATAAAAAGTTTGAGAAGGCGGTGGAATATCTTCTGGGGCGGGTTCTATTGGTAGAAGATTTGCCCCGGGGCATTCGTATATTTAGAGAATCATCTTTGCCTTGTCGTATTGTTAGTTTGGATGGTGAACTAATTAATGTGAGTGGAGCCATAACCGGGGGCAAGAAGGCGTCTCCGACTCAGACTCCCTTGCAGCGGCGGGGTGAGGAGAAGAAGCTTTTGCTGCAGCAGCAGGAAAATCAGAAGGCTCGAGATGATAATCGTAGGGAGCAAGGCCGAATTGAATCCCGCTGGCAAGAGCTGGAGCAAAGTATTTCCCAGGCGCGAAATGATTTGTTGGAAAGCCAGTTCCGCTGTGATATGCTGCTGAAGCAGAAAGAGGATTTAGCCCATGAACTGCTGGAGGATGAGAGGGAGCGGGACGGTTATATGGAACAGATTAGCCGTTTGGATGGGGAAGTAGCAGAAGTCGAAAGAGAAATTATCACAGTTCATCAAAAATTGGGGGATATAGAGCAGGAAAACCAGAAGGCTATGAGGGATTTGGAGAATTTCAAGGATAAGATGGAAGTGGAGAGGCGTGATTATGAAGTTTTCAAGGAACGATTGCTCTCCCATAAAAAGCAATTGGATATGAAAGGGCGCGAACTGGAGAATATAAGGAAAAACCTCGCTCAATTTGAACAACTAAGGGTTTCTTACCAGCAATCCCGGGATGATTCCCAAAAATTAATAGAGTCTTTGCAATCGGAAATTGGCTTGGAAGAAAGGCGAATTGAGCAGTTTAAGAAAGAGCATGTTAAGAAGACGGAGGATCAGGCCCTCTTATCGGCAGAGAGGCAGCAACTGCAGGAGGAAGAAAAGGGTAGCCGGGGCTTAATGGAAAAATATCGCCAGGAAATAATTCCTGCCCGGGAAAGCTTGGCCCGTTTGGAAACTGGAGTCAGAAATCTGGAAGTAGCAATCGCCCGCCTGGAAGTGGAGATGGAAGGACTTAAAAATCGCTGGTGGGAAAAATTTGCTATGGCTGCAGAGGCATTGGAAGACGAACTCTTGACCCCGGGTGAAATAAGAGAGGCCAGGAAAAGCATCGCGGTATTGCAGCAGAAACTAGAAGCAATCGGATCAGTGGATATGGATTCTATCCGGGAATATGAGGAGATCCACGGGCGTTATGATTTCATAAAACAGCAATATGATGATTTGTCATCTGCCCGCGATTCGCTGGACGGGCTGTTGCAAAAAACGGAAAAGCTGATGTTGCAGGATTTTTCCCGATTTCTGCTCCTGGCCAATGAGAGCTTTAAAAATACTTTTAACGAGATATTTGGTGGAGGCGAAGCTAAGCTGCGGCTTGAAGCCGATGGGGATCGTCTGGAGGCGGGGATTGATATCGAGGTTAAGATGCCAGGTAAAAGAAGCCAGTCCTTAAATCTTTTATCGGGCGGGGAAAGGGCTTTGACCTGTATAGCCTTCATTTTCTCTTTGCTGAGACTTCGTCCGGTTCCCTTTTGCGTGCTGGATGAGATTGATGCTTCGCTGGATGAGGTTAATCTCCAACGTTTTTCCAGATTTATCACGGCTATGTCGCGGAATCTTCAGTTTATTGTGATTACTCATCGCCAGGCAACTATCGAATCAGGAGAGAACATCTACGGTATTACTATGCCGGAAGAAGGGGTTTCGGCGGTTTTAACCTTAAATGTTTTTGAAGCGGAAAGCCTGGCTGGATAAAATATTAGTGGGGTGGGATAAGCAAAGTGGCGTTTTTTGATCGCTTTAAGATTAAGAAAAAGGATAAGGAAAATGAAAGCATTCTGGAAAAGGAAGTAGAGGAAGCGATGGAGAGCCCAGGAGATGAAACTGGAGAACCAGTGAGCCTGGGGGAAAAGGGGAGCACAGAGACGGCTTTTCCTTCTTCTGTTCCGGAGAATGGCCCTGCTGGTTTTTTCGAGCGCTTCAAAGCTAAGAAGGAGAATGAAGCCGAAGAGGGGCAGGTTAACTTTGCTCATGATACTGAAGGCCAAGAGCGAGAAGAGGATTTACCCGAAAAGATAAGCAACGGGCAGAAGAGCAAGTGGGGATTTCTGGACAAGCTCAAAAAGGGTTTGAGTAAGACCAGAGAAAATACCATCGGTAAAATCGAAGCCCTGGTGAAAAGCTCTAAAAAGTTAGATGATGACTTCTGGGAGGAACTGGAGGAAATACTCATACAGGCTGATGTGGGTGTAAATGCCTCGATTGAATTGGTAGATAATATAAAGAAAGCGGCTAAAAAGCAAAAAATGCATGATTCTTCTGAGGTTCTGGTGCTTATAAAAGATGAAGTGAGAAAGCTTCTGGAATGCAGCAATATTCCGTTAAACATTCCCGAGGGGGAATTGGCGGTTATTCTGGTGGTGGGAGTAAACGGAGCCGGCAAAACTACCTCCATAGCCAAGCTGGCTTACCGTTTCCATGAAGAAGGCAAGAAGGTATTGCTGGGAGCTGCGGATACTTTCCGAGCGGCAGCTATAGACCAGCTTAAGATCTGGGCTGACCGGGTGGGTGTGGAATTAATCAAACATCAGGAGGGTTCTGATCCAGGAGCGGTTGTTTTCGATGCCATACATGCGGCCAGGGCCCGCCAGGCGGATATATTGATAATCGATACGGCCGGCCGGCTCCAAAATAAAGCTAATCTTATGAAAGAAATAAGCAAGATAAAGAATATTATTCAAAGAGAAATACCTGAAGCTCCCCATGAGGTCTTGCTGGTACTTGATGCTACCACGGGACAGAATGCTATCAGCCAGGCTAAAATATTTGAGGAAGCCACCGGAGTTACCGGGCTTATCTTGAGCAAACTGGATGGAACGGCCAAAGGCGGAATTATACTGGCGGTGGAAAAGGAGCTTAAGATACCGGTTAAATTAGTGGGTATCGGCGAGGGACTGGAAGATTTGCGCGACTTTTCTCCGCAAATATTTACCGAGGCTCTTTTTGCCCATAATGGAGAAGATTAGCAATGCTACGGATTTTAACATGAGAGTTTTGCATAATTGATGTCACTGCAAAAAGTTATTAATATGCATTCGTTTGCATAAAATATACCGCTTGCAGTCTACGCATGGGCAACACCTGCGGCTTGTCTTGCGAAAGGGGTACCGCGCTAATCTCCCGTCCATGGGAGGTAGCGCTTTGTATATTTATGCAACCCTTATGTAACAAAAAGGGGTTTTTGCAGGGGAATCATAATTAACTTTAGCGAAACATTCGTTCAATATATAATAGAATTATGAAGATGAATACCCTATACATTGTGTTCAGAAGGCATCTTTACTGATTTTTTGAATTATGCAAAAGCCTCAACATTATTAATCGTAGCTTTAACTATACAAAAGGAGGAAGTGTTTTTGATAAGAACGGCAATAATCGGAGGTACGGGTGTCTATGACCCCTGTTTACTGGAAGATGTAAAGGAGATTATAGAAAAAACTCCCTATGGCAATGTAGCGGTTTCGATAGGAAAATATGCCGGGATAGAAGTGGCCTTTATCCCCCGGCATGGCCTGGAACATAGTATTCCCCCCCATTTAATCAATTTCCGCGCCAATATCATGGCTCTACATCAATTGGGGGTTAAGAATATCCTGGCGACAGCCGCCGTAGGCTCATTGCACTTTGAATTCAAACCCGGGCAGTTTGTTCTGGCTGACCAATTCCTGGATTTTACCAAAAGCCGCCAAAACACTTTCTATGAAGGCGGGGAAGCGGGGGTAGTTCACTGTGATATGACGGTTCCTTACTGTCCCGAGTTGCGAGGGGCTCTGGTGAAGGCCGGGGAAGAGCGGGGGATTCGGGTCCAGAATGGGGGCACTTATGTCTGTACCGAGGGACCGCGTTTTGAAACCGCGGCGGAGATTATGATGTTTAAACAACTGGGGGGACAGCTGGTAGGCATGACCAGTGTTCCTGAGGTTTGCCTGGCTCGAGAGCTGGGGATTTGCTATGCCACTCTGGCTATAGTGACTAATTTTGCGGCGGGGATAACGGCGGGTATTTTAACCCATAGTGAGGTTTTGGAATTGATGAAACAAAATATTGCGCTGGCCAGAAGCCTCATGATGAGCAGTTTGAAGTATATTAGTGAGGAGAAGAGCTGTGACTGCCGGAAGATACTTGATGAGCACGGAGCTATGCAATGATTAGAAATTTGTATTTCGAGGATCAGGCCGTGATGATTCTTAATCAGAACTGCCTGCCGGAAAAGTTGGTTCATGAAAAATGTGAGAGTCCGGAAGAAGTGGTCGCTGCCATAAAGAGCCTGAAGGTACGGGGTGCGCCTCTTATTGGGGTTACGGCTGCTTTTGGTCTGGCTATGGCCTTTTCGAGCTATTCCGGAACCGGGGAGCAAAGAGATGTGTACTTTTCCCGGATGAAGGAGTTTTTTGCTTCGGCCCGACCCACTGCGGTCAATCTTTTCTGGGCTTTGGAGAGGATGGAAAGGGTTTACCGGGATAATCGCCATCTATCGACGGAGGAACTGGCGGGATGTTTGCGCCGGGAAGCGGAGAGTCTTTATGAAGAGGATATCCGGGTCAATGAGGCCATCGGGGAGTATGGGCAGGAATTGCTCAGCAAAGGCTCCAGGGTTATGACCATCTGCAACGCCGGGGCTCTGGCTACCTGCGGTTATGGCACCGCGCTGGGGGTTGTCCGCTCGGCGGCCCGGCGCAATAAGATTGAGAAAGTTTGGGCCTGTGAAACCAGGCCGGTACTGCAGGGGAGTCGTTTAACGGTTTGGGAACTCTGTCAGGATGCGATTCCGGTCACTTTGCTTACCGACAGTATGGCTGGTTATACTATGAGCCTGGGGCAGGTGGATGCGGTAATAACCGGAGCCGACCGCATTGCCGCCAATGGTGATACCGCCAATAAAATCGGCACTTACTCCCTGGCGGTGCTGGCGAAGTACCACGGCATTCCTTTTTATGTGGCGGCTCCTTTATCCACTTTTGATTGGAACATCGAGCAGGGGGGAGAAATACCGATAGAGGAACGCAGTGCGGAAGAGGTAAGAACTATTAAGGGAAGCTGCCTGACGGTACCGGCAGTGGATGTATTCAATCCAGCTTTTGATATCACTCCCGAACATTTGATTACGGCTATCATTTGCGAAGAGGGAATTATCCGGCCTCCGTTCGGCGCTTCCATGGCATTATGGGGAAGAGAGGGTGAATAAATTGCAGTACCTGCAGGAAAGGAAGGAAATTCTGCAAACTGCTCAGGAGATATTTTTCTCCGGGCTGGTAAGCGGAACCTGGGGCAATGTAAGTTTAAGGGTATCCGGCCCGGGGCTAATGCTTATCACTCCCAGCGGAATGGATTATAATCAGATGGAAGAGGAGGACATGGTTTTACTTGATGCAGAGGAAAAGGTTTTGGCAGGTAATTATAAACCATCGGTGGAAACCCCGCTGCATCTGGGAATATATAAAAAACGTCCGGAAATAAACGCTGTTGTCCATGTCCACAGTCTCTATGCTACGACTTTTGCGGTGGCTCGACAGAATATCCCGGTAATACTGGAAGAGGCTGCTCAGGTAATTGGACATGAGGTTAGGGTGGTTCCCTATGCCCTCTGTGGTTCGCGGCAATTGGCGGAAAATGCCCTCAAGGTTCTGGGCAAGGACAAAAGGGCGGTATTATTGGCCAATCACGGACTGCTGGGTTTAGGAGGGAATTTGGCGGAGGCCTTGCGGGTTTGTCTGGTGGCCGAGCGCACGGCCCGTATTGCCATTTATTCTCGCGTGTTAGGACCGCTGCATTCTCTGCGGGCTGAAGACATCTTAAGCCTACGTCAGGCTTTCCAGAATTACGGGCAAGAAAAAAAGGATTGATTAATTGGTGAGGAGTGAGGGGTAAGGGGTTTAATTCATTTCCTATTATATCTTACTATTAGCGCCTACTAACTCGCTTTTCATCGCTGGTTGTGGCCCTGGGCCATGGGGGGCTAGTACGAGAATATGGTTTAGACGCAGAAGGACGAAGTTGTCAACAACCCCGTCCCCGTGACAATAGAAGGACGAAGTTGTCAACAACCCCGTCCCCGTGTCAAGTAGAGTTATATTAATAGGGGGGAATAGAAATGAGGATTCTTTTAGACAATATCAGCATTATTCCTGTCAGCGGGAGTAATTCTTTGATAGAGAAAGGTTACCTTTTAATTGAAGATGCTTTTATTAAAGAGCTGGGGACGGGGAAAGCTCCGGAAGGGGAATTTGACCATATAATCGATGGTGAAAACCAGGTGCTGCTCCCCGGTTTTATCAATGCCCATACCCATGCGGCCATGACCCTTTTGCGAGGTTATGCAGATGACCTGCCTCTGATGGAATGGTTGGAAAACAAAATCTGGCCCCTGGAGGCGAAACTGACCCCGGAAGATATCTATTGGGGTACCATGCTGGCCATTGTGGAGATGATTAAGTCAGGTACTACCACCTTTAATGATATGTACTTCTGCATGGATGAGGTGGCCCGGGCGGTTGAATTGAGCGGAATGAGGGCAGTCTTAGCACGGGGAATGGTAGGAGTGGGACCGGAAAGCGAGCAGGCCATTGAGGACAGCCGCCAGCTCATTGGGAAATGGCAGGGCCAGGCCGGTGGCAGGATTTCTTTCCGGCTCGGGCCTCATGCTCCCTATACCTGTCCTCCGGCCTACCTGGAAAGGGTTATGCAACTCGCCGATGAACTGCAAGCAGGTATACATATTCATGTAGCGGAGACCCGGGTGGAATACGAGGATATACTGAAGCAATACGGGAAAACCCCGGTTTCTCATTTGGAATCCCTGGGGCTTTTTCAGGGACGCCAGGTCCTGGCGGCTCATTGTGTTCACCTCAACGAGGAGGAAATCGGGATATTGCAGCGGCATAGGGTGGGTGTAGCTCACAACCCGGAAAGCAACATGAAGCTGGCCAGCGGAATAGCGCCGGTACCGCGTATGCTGGAAAGCGGTATAGCAGTGGCTTTGGGTACCGATGGAGCTTCCAGTAACAATAATTTGGACATGCTGCAGGAGATGCGCAGTTCTACCTTTTTACATAAAGTAAATACTATGGATCCCACGGTTTTGCCGGCTTACCAGGCTCTGGAGATGGCCACAGCCAATGGAGCCATCAGCCTGGGGATGGGGAATGAGCTGGGACGATTAGAGCCGGGATACCGAGCGGATATGATTATCATGAATTTAAAGGAGGCCCACATGATCCCCCGCTATGACCTTTTGGCCAATATCGTTTATTCCGCCCAGGCCAGTGATGTGAATAGCGTAATAATTGATGGAAAAATTGTGATGGAAAACCGGGAAATTAAAACTTTTGATGAGCAGGAAGTGCTGGCTAAAGCCCGGGAAACAGCCCGAAAATTGGTGGGGAAGTAACGGTATAAGTCCGGGGAATGCCCCTGGATTATTCCGTGAAAGGAATGCTTATAAAAGTGAAAATAATATCATTTGTTGGCCGGCATAATTCCGGCAAGACAACTTTATTAAGGCGGGTAATTGAAAAACTTAGACAAACTGGTTATAAAGTGGCGGTGATCAAGCATACTTCCCATGTCCTGAATACAGACGGGGAACACGACTCCGATCTCCTATTTAGTGCCGGGGCAGAAATGGTCTGCGCTGTTTCCCCGGCCTTGTCCATTCACTACCTGAGACATGAAAGGGAACCGAATTTGCAGGAGATTATAGCGCAGGTTGCAGGCACGGTGGATTTGATTATTACCGAAGGATATAAAAAAGAAGCATATCCCAAAATCGAAGTCTTACGTCAGGTAAGCGGTATAGAGTTTATCGATGCAGAAAACATTATCGCCCGGGTCTCCGATTTCACTATTGATGATGATTTGCCCTGTTTTAACTTTGAGGAAATCGAAGAACTCTGCCGGTTCATTATTTCTCTTTAATTCCTGACCTGGCTTATCTCACTTGCTGCTTGATACATTACTATCGTAACGGTTAATCAAGGCTAGTATGGTGCTGGTATTACTGGTTGACATCCTATTAATTGAGGATAAGATACAAGTATAAAAATCTATTAAGAATAATGCTTACTAAAGGCGTGTTTTGCAGGCAAATCATACTAATGAGTTTTCACTAAATTGATGTTAAGATGAGGATAAAAGGAGCTATTGTCCAGTTCTATGGGGAAGGTAGGATTGATTTTATTGCTGATATCCGCTTTCCTGGAACAGCTTTATTTGCCCAAAACTAAAATAAGATTAGCTAAAATAATACAGGCAATAAAGCGGGGTTATAATCTAAAAATGCTTGAAGGTGCTGGTTTAAAAGCATTGAATATATTAAGTAGACCTGGATTTCTGGGCAACAATCTTTTGCTTTAATTAATACTTGCTGAGCGAGAGTTTTAAATTTTGCAATAAAGGAGGTGTTTCATCTTAGCGTTCAAGCGTATTTCGGAAAGTATTGGGCTCAAATAATTAGAACTAAGGAGGTGTAATGATGGCAAATTACCAGGACATCATCGCAAGCTACAAAGACAAAAAAGGTGGAATTATCGAGGCTTATCATGCTCTGCAAAGGGAGTTCAACTATATTCCCCAGGAGGCAGTGGCAGAGGCGGCCAGGGTTTTCGGCGTTTCCGAGGCTCAGGCTTATGGAGTGGCTACCTTTTATTCCTACCTTTCGGTAGAGAAGAGAGGAAAGTATATTATCCGTATGTGCGAAAGTGCGCCTTGCCATGTGGCGGGAGCTGATAAAGTTCTTAAGGCGATGGAAAACTACCTGGGAATAAAAGTTGGGGAAACCACGGCTGATGGCAAGTTTACCCTGGAATTATGCGAATGCATAGGTCAGTGCCAGGCAACTCCGGTTATTACGGTTAACAGCCAGCCGGTATTCAATGTTAGCTCTGAAAAGATCCCCGAGATACTAAGTGCTTACAAATAGGGAAATACCTAAGAGACGGGTATAAGACAGGTATAAGAGAGATAAAGATAATTTAAAGAGATAGAGAAATATAGATTATAATTATATTTTTTGAGAAAAAGATTGTAAAAGAGAATGGGATAAAAGAAAGGGATGGTATGTAATGGCCGAAGAGATACGCATCTTGCTGGCGCATGCCGACCAAATTGATCCTGCCCAAGCTGAGGATTATATCAAGGTTGGAGGCTATAAAG
>NZ_JAQVZX010000022.1:15112-31997 GCF_028707975.1 Syntrophomonas sp. | reverse complement strand
TGTATCCATGCTTCGCCAACGCTCGCTTTGTATATTTATGCAACCCTTCTGAATCAAAGGGTTTTTTGCAGTGGAATAAATTTTTAATTACTTGCCTCCGCGAATCATAGCAATCTTGCCGGTTCGCACCATTTCGATTATACCAAAAGCGCGGAGGGAATCCTCAATAGCTTCGATTTTCCTGAAATCTCCGGTTACCTCTATTATCAGGGAATCCCGGCCAATGTCTACTATACGGGCTCTAAATATATCCACTATCTGTACAATATCGGCCCGCACACTGTTGTCGGCTTTTACTTTGATCAAAACGAGTTCCCGGTCAACCGACCGGGCATCGGTAAGATCGTTTATTTTAATTACTTCAATCAATTTATATAACTGCTTGGTTACCTGTTCGATTATCCTATCATCTCCGGTGACTTCTATGGTAATACGGGAAATCGCCGGGTTTTCCGTGGCTCCTACCGCCAGGCTCTCGATGTTGTAGCCTCTCCGGCGGAACATGGTAGTGACCCGGGTTAGGACACCAGGACGATTTTCCACGGTAACCGCCAAGGTATGTTTCTTCATGATCAATCACCCCCCAGCATGTTCATAAGGGATCCACCTGGTGGTACCATGGGATAGACATCGGCTTCTCTCTCCACCCAGAAATCGAGAATTACCGGGCGATCCTGAACTTTAAGGGCTTCCTCCAGAGCTTCCCTAACCTGGGATGCTTCTTTGATACGCCGACCTATGGCACCGTAAGCTTCCGCTATTTTTACAAAGTCCGGTTGGTGGCTCATATCAGTATAGGAATAACGGCCTCCATAAAACAAACCTTGCCACTGTCTGACCATCCCCAGGAAATGATTGTTCAAAATACAGATAATAATAGGAAGCCGATACTGTACTGCTGTACCTAATTCTTGAATGTTCATCTGAATGCTGCCATCACCAGCGATATCTATAACCGGCAGCTCGGGACAGGCAATTTTAGCTCCTATGGCTGCCGGGAATCCATAGCCCATGGTGCCCAATCCCCCTGAACTCAAGAAACTGCGGGGATACTTGTATTGATAGTACTGGGCGGCCCACATCTGGTTCTGCCCTACCTCGGTGCAGATAATAGCCTCCCCCTGAGTCAGAGAATAGACTTCTTCAACTACATGTTGGGGCATTATCCTCCCTTCGGAAGAATCCCCGTAGCGTAAGGGATATTCCTCTTTCCAGCGGTCAATGGTTTCATGCCACTCGCCTAATTCCTCCAATTCGATGGCTTCCAGCCGCTGGTTGATAGCTGCCAGCACTTCTTTGACCTGGCCTACGATGGGGACTTCCACCTCAACATTTTTCCCAATTTCGGCGGCATCTATGTCAATATGAATCACCCGGGCATGGGGGGCAAAGGTATCAATCTTACCGGTAACCCGATCATCAAAGCGAACCCCTACCGCTATAAGCAGGTCACATTCCCCGATAGCATAATTGGCATAACGGGTTCCATGCATGCCCAGCATCCCCAGGGAGAGATAGCTGTTGCCGGGAAATCCTCCCATCCCCATCAAGGTGGTGGTAACCGGTATTTTTCTTTTCTCCGCCAGTTCTCTCAGCTCTTCCGCCGCATTGGAAGAAATAACTCCTCCGCCAGCATAGATTACCGGGCGGCGGGCTTTTTGAATATAGTCTACGGCGGTAATCACCTGGCCGGAATTGTATCCCTTTACTACCCGGTAACCCCTGATATTTATAGCTTCTTCCGGATACTCAAAATCTATTTCCTTTTCCATTACATCTTTAGGCAAGTCAACTACCACCGGACCAGGTCGGTTGGTCCGGGCAATATAAAAAGCTTCCTTGACTATACGAGCTAAATCATCCGTCTTCTCGACCAGGTAATTATGCTTCGTTATAGGAAGGGTTATACCGGTTATATCCGCCTCCTGAAAGGCATCTCTGCCAATTAAGGAGGTTCCTACCTGGCCGGTAAAACAGACCAGGGGGATAGAATCCATGTAGGCGGTAGCTATTCCGGTAACCAGATTGGTTGCCCCCGGACCTGAGGTGGAAATACAAACGCCTACCCGGCCAGTTGCTCGGGCATAACCATCAGCAGCATGGGCTGCTCCTTGCTCGTGACGAGAAAGAATATGCCTGATCTCTGATTTGTACAAAGCATCATAAATGGGAAGAACCGCTCCGCCCGGGTAACCAAATACAGTGTCAACTCCTTCCTTTTGCAAGCACTGCAGTAAAATCTCGGCTCCTTTTAACTTCACCTGGCTCACCTCCGCTTTAATCTTTTAATAAAACAATAGCGGGCTTTTGATGGCCCGCTATTGTTACCAGCTATCGTGGGGGTTAATCTTTGAATACAGCCCCGGTACTGGCTGATTGTACCATCCTGGCATATCGCCTCATATATCCAGTTTTTATTCGGGGCTCCGGTGCTTTCCAGAGTAGCTTCCTCTCCCCCAAAGTTCTCTCATCTACCAGGAGTTCCAGGCGGCAGGCCGGAATATTAATTCGAATAAGGTCTCCTTCCTCTACCAGGGCTATCAAGCCTCCAGCAGCAGCTTCGGGTGATACATGGCCAATGGAAGCTCCCCGGGTAGCTCCCGAAAAGCGGCCATCCGTAATAAGGGCCACTTCCTTATCCAAACCCATTCCAGCTATAGCCGAGGTTGGGGTCAGCATCTCCCTCATCCCCGGTCCTCCCTGCGGTCCTTCATAGCGGATAACTATTACATCCCCCGCTTTGATGCGGCTGTTTAATATGGCTTCTACTGCCTCTTCTTCACTATCAAACACGCGGGCCGCCCCTTCATGCTCCATCATTTCCGGAGCCACTGCCCCCTTCTTTACCACGGCTCCTTCCGGGGCCAGGTTGCCAAAGAGAATAGCCAACCCACCGCTCTCACTATAAGGCTCATGCAGCGGCCGGATTACCGAATAATCAAGGACTGGTGTACTGGCAATATTCTCCCCTACACTGCGGCCGGTTACGGTAATACCATCGCGCTTGATCATATCTTTTTTATCCAACTCATTAAATAAGGCTTGTATTCCGCCCGCCTGGTAAAAATCCTCCACATGATGCTCCCCGGCCGGGCTAAGCTTGCAGAGGTGAGGGGTAGTTGCACTCAATTGGTTAAACATCTCCAGATCTATTTTTACCCCGCTTTCAGCTGCTATGGCCAACAGATGCAATACCGAATTAGTGGAACATCCTATGGCCATATCTAAACGAATCGCGTTCTGAAACGCTTCCGGGGTCATGATATCCAGTGGGCATATATTTTTCTCCCAAAGCTCCATTACCTTCATACCAGCTTGCTTGGCCAGCCGAATACGCTCCGAAAATACGGCTGGTATAGTCCCGTTTCCAGGCAGGCCCATACCCAGAGCTTCCGTGAGACAATTCATGGAATTGGCCGTAAACATGCCGGAACAGGAACCACAGGTCGGGCAGCCGCAGTCCTCCATTACCTGGAGTTCCTCCAGACTCATACGTCCGGCAGCCACTGCTCCTACTCCTTCAAAAAGCTGGGTGAGGCTTAGCTTTTTTCCTTTGATCGTGCCTGCCAGCATGGGACCACCACTGACAAAAATCGAGGGCAAATTTAAACGTGCCGCTGCCATTAACATTCCAGGAACTATCTTGTCGCAATTGGGAATGAAAACCAGAGCATCAAACGCATGCGCTGTAACCATTACTTCCACACTATCAGCAATCAATTCCCGGCTGCCCAGGGAATACTTCATCCCTATATGGTTCATGGCAATACCATCGCAAACCCCAATAGTTTGAAACTCGAACGGGGTTCCCCCGGCTATGCGTACCCCGGCTTTGACCGCCTCGGCAATCTTGTCCAGATTAATATGGCCGGGTACTATTTCATTCCTGGAATTGACTATACCAATAAGCGGTCGTCCCATTTCCTCGTCAGTCAAGCCCAGGGCCCTGAAAAGTGAGCGATGGGGGGCTTTTTCCATACCTTTTTTGACATTATCGCTTTTCATGCTGTTCAACCTCCTAAAGGCTTTCAATAAATCGGGCGATGGTGCAGTAAATTAAAATTAGGACTGGTGACCGCTTACTTAAATATTAGGGCCTCTGGTTCTTTAACAATTTCTCTAAATTGCAGCAGCAGTTTATGGAATATCGGCCCCGGTTTACCATCGGCTATTACCCTGTCATCTACTTTCACTACCGGGATCAATTCTGCCGCCGTGCCGGTTAAAAATACCTCGTCCGCTACAAAAAGGTCATAGCGGGTAAAGGTAGTTTCCTGCACTTCAATACCTTCTTTTCGAGCAATAGCGATTACTTCATTGCGGGTTACTCCTTCTAGGAGACCCAGATGAATAGCGGGGGTTTTCAGCACTCCATTTTTCACCATAAAAATATTGTCTCCGGTACATTCGGCTACATAACCTTCCTGGTTAAGCAGAATAGCCTCAGGTACACCAGCCATATTGGCTTCAATTTTGGCCATAATATTATTGAGATAATTCAGCGATTTGATGCGGGGATTTACCCCTTCCGGTCCGTTCCGGCGGGTAGGCACGGTAATGACATCCAGGCCCTTCTGATACATCTCTTCCGGGTAGATGCTTATCGAAGACGCAATACATACGACCGTGGGTACCGGGCACTTGCGGGGATCAAGACCCAGGTCGCCTTTGCCCCGGGAAACAACCACCCGGATATAGGCATCCTTTAAGCCATTTTGGCGGCAGCTCTCCAGGATTATCTCCGTCATTTGTTCCTTGTCCACTGGAATCTCCATATTTACAGCTTTGGCTGAATCATAAAGGCGGTCAACATGATCTTTTAAGCGAAATACACTGTTATGATAGGCCCTTATTCCTTCGAAAACACCATCACCATAGAGAAAACCGTGGTCAAAAACCGATACCCTGGCCTCTTCCTCATCCACAAACTTTCCATTGAGGTAAATCTTCAATCCCATTACCCACACTCCTATTTTAAGTTTTTTAATTAAAATTTTTAAATTCTTCACTAAGCAGCAAGTGTATCTGGAGAATTTCCTCTCACTTACTGACACGGTAGATCTAAAAAAGAATATAAAAATACCCTCTCTTCCCCATCAGGGACGAGAGGGAGCTTCCCGCGGTACCACCCTGCTTGCCACATCAAGCGATGCAGCCTCTTGCAGCATTAATCAAAATCATGCCAGGCCATTAACGGAGACCTTCATCCGGCAACACCTACTCAGCTTATGGCCTTTCAGATAGCGGCTCCGGGATGAGCACCACATGAAATTTTGTACCGGCTCTCACCTGGCCCGGCTCTCTTTCATCAAGTGATTTCATATGTCCGTTCCCTTCATTGCCAATTTGCAGATATTTAATTATGACTCCACTGCAAAAACCCTTTTTGTTGCATAAGGGTTGCATGAATATACAAAACGAGCGTTGGTGAAGGTGAAAGCGGGCGGTCGAAGACCGCCCCTACAATGCCTTGCGGTCGCTAGTTGTTGCGCCTGATTCGGAACGACACGGGGGTCGTTCCCTACACACCCTGTCGGGCACGCCTGGTGCTCCCTCCGGTCGCTATTAAGGTTGCACCCTGCGGGCACGCCTGGTGCTCCCTCCGGTCGCTATTAAGGTTGCTGAGCGGTATATTTATGCGCACTAATGCGTATTTATTACTTTTTGCAGTGACATCAATTATCTATAAAGTATATTGAAAGTATTAGATGCTGTCAATATGCTGTTTTAAATTTTCCCTTCTTTTTCTTGCTCTACTTTGCGCATGTATTCCTTCAGGTTAATCCTTTTTTGTTGTCCGGGCACCAGGCCTTTCTTTTCCCGCTGTCCTATCTTCTTAAACATGGTCCACAAAAGTCTTTCGCCTTCTTCGCTCTGACAGGCCTCAGACGGACTCATTCCACTTAAGGTAGCCAGGTGGGAATTATACCACTTATTAAGGTAGATCTCCTTCAAGGCGTTTTCCAGGTCAGGATGTTCCCTGCTGACCTCGCTGGTTAAAATATCGAAGAACCCTTCTGATTTCAGTTCCATACCATCGTACTCCAGACACTCATAAATTTCACTTTCGAAATTTTGCCGGGCTTGGTTGAGGTCACGTTCACCAAAAGCAGAAATAGTCAGCCAGTTTAGGCCCAAAACATACTCCGCAAAAAACGCCGGGGTGCCATTGCGATCTTCCAACTGATAATAAACCCGATAATCAGCGGTAATCTCAATTTCCACCAGGGATAATTCCCCTATTCTCTGCAAAATTTTATCGGAATCCTTGACCAAGTAGCGGGCACTGATAAAACGCATGCCATCGTCAAATACTCGTTCGCTATCTTCATCTTGTAAGACATCTTCAAAGTAAACATAATTACCGCCCAAATAACGATAGGCCGTTAACAGGCTGACTTCATACTCTCCCCGGTAGATAACCGGAATTCCGGTGAGAGATATAAACAGCTTATGGATTTCCAATACAGTTGATTGTTCGCGGGATATGACTACAAACTCCTCACCATTAATCACCAGATCAGCTATAACCCCGGTGAAAAAAGACACCCCATGGTTAAAATCATCTTCAAAACAGGTAAGCCGCATATGAATGCCATAAGGGAGTTCTTCCATCTCCCTTATGTTATCTATTTTGTCCAGAAGCAGAAAAAACTCATCCATGTCCGTTATTTCGTACACCCGGCAGAAGACTTCGGCTTCCAGGGGATTAGAATAGGCTGAGCTGGTTTTCTCCTGTGCTGCCAGGCTCTCTATATCCACAATAGACCAGAGACCTGATTCTGCTTTAACCAAATGAAAACAATAGGAATGGTGCTCAAGTTCATAATCCTTGAGACCAAGCGATGAAGTAATTACCCGCGCATGATTCCTGGAAGCGTAGACCTCCTCGACCTGCCCTTCCAGAAGGGTTTTTCCCAACTCCAAATAGTCATCAAAGTGTTGGGAAAGTACAAGGTGAGAGGAATTGCCTCCGGACATCAAGGATAAGATATAGCTTATATCCTGGTATTTCAAAGCGTAAAAGAAGCTATTTACCAATTGTCTTGGTGTGAGCCGGGGGGATATTCTACGCAAAAGTTCTCTTTCCAGTATTTCAGTAATTTCTGTGCTATGACTCAAGTATTTTTGGTATAAAAAACGGCCAACAGATGGGCGGCTCATGTGGCGAAGGTTTAAAGCAAAGGCTTGAGATATTAGGAACGAAGCCTCATCAAAACTCAATTCAACCATTTCCCCTAGAACCTGGCGGTCATGCTCATACTGGGCCAGGGGCATGTTTTCCACCAGGAAAAAGCTGTGTAGGCCATCCGCGTTAAAGGTCAGGTAAAAAGACTCCACATGAACCCCCTTTCCAGCAGCCTTCCAGGCGATGTCAATGCTTAGCCTTCCGGTATGGCGGCTACAACTGGCATAAGCCTTCAAAAAGGGTCCTTGGAAAAATACGGGAGGGACAACATCCAATCCCGCAAGGCTGTACTTTTCCAAAGCTCTACTACATAGCGATTCCATTTCATTACCGTATTCCGCTTTTAGCAGGTGAAAGAATTCTACCATCTCATCTTCGTAAAAAGCTGATAAACCCTCAATAACCTGAGCTCGTATATCAAAAGGAATTTCTTCAACCATTTCCAGGATAAAGAGGCGCCCCTCATTACTACCAGCTATTTTTTTTATCTCATCTTTAAGGCTTTTCAATATGGCCTTGGGAAAAGCCTTTTGTCTTTTCTTCCTCATATTTCTCCTCTGTCTGCTTTTACTAGTAATTTATCATTTTACCCTTCTTATCGCAAATCTAGATTCAATACCCGGCAAAGAATCACTATGAATTTATTCTTCTTGGAAAAATGCCTTATTATGTTAAATTATAAAATTTGACTAATATTTTAGGATATAGGCAGGAAGTTTCTAAAAATAAAGCGAATCACTTGATATCTAAGGTGAAAGTGTGAGGCATGATATGGGATGCCTGATATGCGGCGAATCTTTTGTCAGATATGGCAAGAGTTATATAGTGACGGCAGGAGCATAGCTTACTTACACGAGAATCCTATGGTCGGTAGATCTCGTTATTCAAGCCCCATCAAACTCACTTTTCACCCGGTGGTTGTGGCCCCTGGGCATGGGGGGTTTAATAAGGAATCAGGTGAATTATATGCGTAGGGTTTCTATATATGAATTGGATCCGGGGATGGTAGTGGCACAAGCTATATTCAACAGTGAAGGACGGGTGCTTTTACACGCTGGAGTCCAACTCAATGAAAACTATATCCATGGCTTGCAAAAGGCAGGAATTGTGTCAGTTTATATACGAGATGAACTTTTTGATGAATCTGATGCCGTGAACGATATCATTTCCGAGAAGATTCGCTTGAAAGCTATAAAAACTCTAAAACAGAGCTTTGTATTAATGGAAAAACAGCACCAGCTTAATTTACATGCAGTAAAAAACATCGTGGATGAAATAATAGATGAAATAATGCAAAACCCCAATATATTGGTTAACCTATCGGACATTCGCTCATTTGACGATTATACTTACGCTCATTCGGTAAATGTAGGGGTACTTTCAATAATGAGCGGTATTAATCTGAATTATAAACAAAGCCAACTCAAGGAATTGGGTATAGGAGCCCTGCTCCACGACATAGGCAAAATAAAGATAGATAAAAATATTCTCAATAAACCTGATGACCTGAGCCGGGAAGAATTTAACGAAGTCAAACGACATGCTAAGGCCGGGTTTGACATCCTCAGGCAGCACAGTGAGCTTTCCTTGCTTTCTGCTCATATCGCCTTTCAACACCATGAACGCTGGGATGGCCAGGGTTATCCGCGCCAACTGGCAGGTGAAGGAATACATGAATATGCCCGGATAGTGGCTGTAGCTGATGTTTATGACGCTCTCGTGGCTGACCGACCTTATCGTCCAGCCTATTCAATTACCCAGGCTATAAGTATACTTAAACGAATGACGGGCCTTTTTCTAGATCCGCAGTGTGTTAAAGCTTTTCTATATAATATTGCAGTATACCCACTGGGAAGCCTACTGGAACTCAATACTGGTGAACTCGGCACAGTGGTCGACATCAACCGCAAGACTCCAGCCCAACCAGTAGTAAAGGTGCTCTATGACCGGAACTGGAGGATGATTGATCCTTATGAGCTTGACCTGTCCAAAATTTCTTCCCTTCAGGTTAAGAGTGTGCTGTCAGAAGGACAGATAAAGAAACTTAAAATGCTGTAACCGTGGACACAACTACCGGTGAAAATGAGATTAGACAGCGGTGCTTGAACGGTGAGATTCCATTAGTATAACGCCTCACTTTTCTTACTACCCCCCATGTCCGCAAGCTTAATAGTGACACCCGCAGGGTCTGCGTCTTTCTGCGTCAAACTGGCTCAATCCCTTCAACCTTGCGGCTTTCGGCCCGCTGTCTTACCTGCCTACGCTTAACCATAGTTGTTGCCATCTATGGTCCAAGGCTGGCTAGGCCTTGCCCGGTGGGCTTCGCACCCACTATGTGTCACGACCTGGCTCGGTCGCTTCCCGCCCCCATGATATATAATTGAATAAAATTTTCTATTTCATCACAAATTATTCTAAGGTGATGATAATGTTTATAAAATTTTTGAGTCTTTTTTTGATTTTACTTATTGGCGGTACGCTTTTATATCTATTGATGTTTAAAGTATTTCCTTCCTTGATGAGTAAGAGATGAGAATAATAACCTAAATAATTCTCAGCTCTTTCGCTCAAAATATCATTAAAGGAGGGATAGATGTGACTAGATATAGAACTAGCGATGGAAAAGAAGATATGCAACAAAAATTTCACTGGTTTGGAGCTATGGCTATTCCCATTGCCTTTTTGAATGGCCTGTTTTTTGGCGGATATGCCCTGCGCAAGATCAGGCAATACTGGGAAGGGGGCCCTATGGATTAACTACCTCCTTGATTAAATGGTTCACCATCTGGTGGACTTTTTTTTGACCACAGATCGTGGTATGGGATGCAAAAACCCTTTTTGTTGCATAAGAGTTGCATGAATATACAAAACGAGCGTTGGCAAAGGTAAAAGCGGGCGGTCGAAGACCGCCCTTACAATGCCTTGCAGTCGCTATTAAATTTGTTGTGCCTGATTCGGAACGACACGGGGGTCGTTCCCTACATAGCCTGCGAAAGGTTGCCCCCTGTCGGGCACGCCTGGTGCTCCCTTCGGTCGCTATTAAGGTAGCTGAGCGGTATAAATATGCACACTAATGCATATTTATTACTTTTTGCAATGACATCAACTATTTATTTTAATTTAAAAGTATCGGTAACCTTTTTAAGTTCTACAGCCAGTTTTTCCAGTTCCTGGCTGACAGTGACAATATTTTGTACGGCAACCAGCTGATTCTGGCTGATGGCGGTGACTTCTTCAGCCGATGCCGCAGATTCCTCAGTAGCGGCCGAAATATTCTCAATAGCCTGAGTCATTTCATCGGCTGAAGCCAGGAGTTCTTCAAAAGTAGCGGATATATCCTGGATAGCGTTATCTATCTCAACTGCTCCCTGCTCAATCTCCCGGAAAGAATCCACACTTTCTCCCAACGATGCTCCCTGTTCCCGTACTTGTTTCTCCACCTTGTCAACTTCAGCTACTGCCCGTTCTACCCCGACCTGAACCTCGTTTATAATGACCGCAATATTCAAAGTGGCGCTGCCGGTTTCCTCCGCCAGCTTCCGCACTTCCTCCGCCACTACGGCAAAGCCGCGCCCGGCTTCACCAGCCCGGGCCGCCTCAATAGCAGCATTAAGGGCTAACAAATTAGTCTGGCCGGCAATATTGTTTATTACATTAATTATTTCCCCGATTTCCTGGGTTTTATTGCTCAGTTCCTCAATTACCCCGGCTACATTTACCGTGCTATTAACGGTAAGATCCATTTCATCCTTCTGTCGCAACATCAAACCCGTAACCCGTCCTACTATATTCTTAAAGTTGAGAGATTGGCTGGACATGGCCTCGGTAGTTCCCCCTACATTCTGCATGGCCATCCCCACCTGCTGTACCAGTTCACTGGTCTTCTGGGCGTCTTCGGCTTCAGCCGTGGCCGCCCGCGCTACTTCTTCCGCACTGGCGCTGACCTGTTCCGAAGCCTGCCCCGTTTGCCGGGCCGTTTGCATCAGGTTTTCAGATACACTGGCCAGGCGCTCAGAGCTGCCCGCCATTTGCTTGAGCACCGTGTTTAGATTATCATTCATATCGCGCAGCGAGTTCATCAAAAGCCCTACCTCCGAGCGATTTTCGCTCTCGATTTCTTGAGTCAAATCTCTCTGCGACAGGCGCGTGGTGATACCTACCATCTCCAATATGGGCTTGGTCAAGCGGCCGCTAACAAACCAGACTACTATGCTCAACAAAAGCAAAGTTACTAGCGTTACCAAAATCATTTTGCGTAGCATGTTGTCCAGGGGCTGGGCCACCTCAGAGACCGGAACCGTAACCGCCAGAGACCATCCGGCTAAATTTACCGGATCATAGGCCATATACTTGGCTTCACCATCGTATTCATACTCAGCTATTCCCGTCTCCAGGGCGGTCATCCGGCTGATTATGTCCTCCATTCCCTCGGCGTCATCGGATAGCTTCTTTTGGAGTATATAGTCTTTATTGGGATGAGCCACAAAAGTAGTATCCTGGTTTATCAAATAGGCATAGCCGGTTTCTCCCACCTTTACATCGGAAGTAATCTCGGTTATCATCTCTGCCTTGATAGTGGCACCCAGAACCCCCACCACCTTGTCTCCCTGGTAAATAGGGACAGCAATAGGGGCCACCAGGTGGCCGGTAGCCTTGGATATCAACGGGGTATCGATATTGGCCTTTCCCTCCATGGCCAGTTTGAAATAGTTGCGCTCATCCAGCTTAAAATCCTGGAGGCCGGTATCACCTACTACCGTACCATCCGGCCAGACCACATAGAGATTATCATGGTCAGCAGACATCAAGCCGCTCAGGAGAGTAGGCAAACGCTCTGCATCCAGGTTCCTTACCTCATCCAGCTTGGCCAGGGTGCTCATTTCGCTGAATTTGCCTTCTATCCAGGCATCTATTTCATCACCGGTAGCATCGGCTATCTGGGTACAGTTTTCCCGGATCTGCTGGATCAATATATCCTTTCCGCTCCAGTAGGAAACCAGGCTCTGTCCAATAGAAGCCAGAAAAAAGGCGCCCAGGATCCAAAGCAGAAAGTTGAATTTCAGACTTTGCGTAAATTTCAATTCCCCCACCCCTTTTTATCTTTCTATAAAACTTTTTTCTCTCACCCCTTTTAAATTTTTTGTTCCCCCGCTTTTGTCTTTCTCTATTTATGAACAACCATATTAAGAATATCGACTTTTGACTTTTCTCTCTTTAAAATTTTACTGCTTTATTCGACAGAGTGCTCAATGATTCCTTTTTATAATATAAAATGTCTATAATAACCCATAGAGGAAAAGGAACGGGGATGAGCATATATCAAGAAAGCGTTCTCGATATATGCTCACCCCGTCATATAGGCAAATATTCTCCAAAACAGCAGCTTATCCCTACATAGCGAAGACAGACTAGTCGATCCTGGTTTTCGTGAATTCTTACGATTGACTCTACTGAAAAAACCCTTTTTTTTGCAATGCAAGCAAAATCTTTTTGCAGTGGAACCCTCCATACCTGCAAGGCACAACCTTAATACTTGCACAACCATAATATTGAGGTTTATTGAAATACTTATAGTATTCCGCCTTTCATCTCCCCATTGAAATAGGGAGGATTCCCGGCGGGTATCCTAAAATATAAAAGTACCAGTAACCTTTTTTAATTCTGCGGCCAGGGTCTCCAGTTCCTGGCTAACCTGCACTATATTTTGGGCCGCCGCCAACTGGTTCTGGCTTATGGCGGTTACTTCTTCAGCTGAGGCTGCCGATTCCTGGGTTGCAGCGGAAATGTTTTCTATAGCCCGGATAATCTCATCAGTCGAGGCTACAAGTTGCTCGAAAGTAGCCGATATATCCTGAATGGAATTATCTATCTTCCCGGCTCCGCTTTCTATTTCTCTAAAAGCCCCCACACTCTCCCCCAGGGATACTCCCTGCTCCCTGACCTGCTTCTCTACCTTGTGAACCTCAGCTACTGCCCGCTCTACCCCTGCCTGCACCTCGCTTATGATGCTGCCAATACTTAAAGTAGCACTGCCCGTCTCCTCAGCCAGTTTCCGCACTTCTTCCGCCACTACGGCAAAGCCTCGACCAGAGTCTCCGGCCCGGGCGGCTTCTATGGCCGCGTTGAGAGCCAGGAGGTTGGTCTGCCCGGCAATATTGGTAATAACAGCGATAATCTCTCCTATTTCCTGGGTTTTGTTGTTCAATTCCGTTATTACCACGGAGACATTTACCGTACTTTCCACGGTCTGATCCATCTCCTCCTTCTGTTGCAACATCAAGCCGGTAGTCTGGGCCACAATATTTTTAAAGTCTATTGACTGTTGAGACATACTCTCCGTGGCATTGCTTACGTTTTGCATAGCCATCCCCACCTGTCGCGTTAATTCACTGGTTTTCTGAGCATCCTCGGCCTGGGTTGCCGCAGCCCGCGCTACTTCCTCAGCACTGGCATATACCTGCTCGGAAGCTTTGCCGCTTTGCTCGGCACTGTTGAAAAGGCCCTCCGCCAGCCCTGCCAATCTTTCCGCACTGGCGGCCATCTGCCCCAGGACTTGATGGAGATTATCCTTCATTTCCCCCAGGGAATTCATCAACAAGCCTATTTCCGTGGAATCATTGCTTTCTATCTCCTGGGTCAAATCCCTCTGCGACAATCTTGCGGTAATATCTACCATAGCCAGAACCGGCCGGGTAAAGCTCCCGCTCAATAACCAGATCACCAGGATGGCCAAAGCTAAAGTTGCCACGGTAATTAGAATTATTTTTTGCATCATATTATTCAAAGGTTGATTCACTTCTTTGACAGGTACAGTTACAGCCACGGCCCATTTGGTTGTATTAACCGGAGCATAGGCCATGTATTTTTCCAGTCCGTCATATTTATAGTTTACTATGCCTGACTCCCCGGCAATCATTTTCTTGCCTATTGCAGCCAGTTCTTCCCCCAACTCGAACTGGTTGCTCTCCAGGATAAACTCACTCTTGGGATGAGCTACAAAGATCCCCTCCTGATCAATCATATAGCCATAGCCGGTATCGCCGACCTTGACCTGGTTGACTACTTCAATTAATTCTTGAATTTTTAAGGTTGCTCCCAAGACCCCCACTACTTGCTGCTCCTGAAAAATTGGCACTGCAATCGGCGCCACCATGTTACCGGTGGTCTTGGAAATAATCGGAGTACCAATATTGGCTTGACCCTTTATAGCCAATTTAAAATAATCCCGGTCTGCCAGTTCCGGTCTTTCTCCTTTGTCAGTTACGGTGGAGCCATCCGGCCAGATAACATAGATATTGTCATACTCCGCAGTCATGATTCCCTCCAGAGTTGGAATGATCTCTTCCTCCTGCATATTCTTTACCAGAGCGATTTTACTAAGAGTGTCGAGCTTTTCCAGCTTTCCCGCAAAATAGGTGTCGATTACCTGGCTGGTTGATTCTGCTATTAGCTGGCACTTGCTGGTTATTTCCGTAGTTAAAACTGTTTTCCCACTCCAAAAAGAAACCAGGCTTTGGCCAATCGAGGCCAGGAAACAAAGCAGCAGTATACCAATTAACAATTTAAACCTCAAACTATGGTAAAATCTCATTCTAACCCCTCCTTTGCTTATACTATCGTTATTCCATAAATATACGGGTATTCCTTTTTAGTCAATACATTGTACAATTTATATCGAATGGGAGTAATAAAAAAAATACCCTTATTTTACCTTTTTAGATAATCTGGAATTAAAACCATACCATATCATTGTCCGGATTTAATGGGAAGGGGGGTTTTCGTTTGACCGGCAATACTTTGGCCTGCTATCATTACTGGTAGAAATAAGTAATTGGCTTTTAGAATAAATGCCTGAATCTTGCATAAAACCATATAGGATAAAGACAATTGAGGGGAGATCACTATATGTCCAGGGCCAGACTGCTGGTATTTACCGGGCTGTTTATGGGTCTGGCGGCTTTCTTGCTGGGAGTGGGCTTTCTTTTCCTGGTAAATGTCCCCGTAGAAGAGCTGCTGGCTCGGAAAGGAACTTCCCAAACCCTTATCAACATAGCCATGATCGGCATTATAGTCTTGTGGGCCTTAAGTACCGCCTGGGTTACTCACTACTTTTTCAAAAAAGTAGTGAGCCGGGAAAAGCCGCCGACATCGTTCATATATCTAATCCTGGGAATTTTGTTCTTGATGGCAGCAGTAGTTTTTTACTTTCTATTAACCACTGGAAGCCCGGTAATAGCCCGGCTTCAGGGTACAGTATCGGAACCGGGCGAACGCTATGCTTTTGGCCCTTATCCCGATAACCTTCGTTTGAGGGAGCTTAAAGCCGAGGGCTATGACGGGGTTATATCGCTTTTAAGCCCCATGATTCCGTTTGAAAAAATACTATTGGAACAAGAGATGGAGCACGGAAAAGAAGTGGGCATAACCATACACTCCCTGCCGATGCTTCCCTGGGTGAGCGAGAATCAGGAATCCATCCAGCAGGCCATGGAATTAGCAGAGTCGGGCGATAAACGCTATTATATTCACTGTTACCTGGGCAAGCACCGGGCCGACCTCATTAAACGGGTGCTGATGGGACAGGAGCCGGAAAACGAGGAAATCCAGGAATGCATCTATAAGACCAGGCTGGAGCGGGGTAAATTATACTTCTACCAGGACAGCCGCATCATAATGGGCCCCTATCCCACTGATGAAGAGTGGTTTCATTTGATTCAAAGGGGGCAATTCCAGGAGATTGTAGCTGACCTGGATCCAGAGATTCCCGGGGATCTGACCTGGATAAAACGCGAAGAGAATATCTGTAAGGAAATGGGCTTGAACTATACTGTTATGCCGATGCGAAAGAAGGGTAATGACTACCAGGGATTACTGGAGTTAGCCAGTTATATTAGCAGCAGCCAGCATAAGGTCTATGTGCATGGATTTCTTATCACGGAAAAAAACCTCCTGCTGGATGGATTCCTGCGCGGCGGAGATTTAGAGCATATGGGGAAGCCTTTCCCGGAACGCTTGCAAGGGGGAGAAGTATTTCGGGTAAGCTATAATTTGTTCTTGGGCCCCCAACCTGGAGCCGGGGAGAAGGATTTGCTTAAAAAGGCTGGTATTACCCATATTGAGGCGCTGGACTTGAACGAAAATATGCCTCCTGCTGTTGCGGCCAGTTATATTCAGGCTCTACCTCCGACCAGAGGGGTATGTTTCTTCTATGGATTCCCTTCCCCGGATTACTGCAGTCAGCTTGCTTCCATACTGGGCAAGCGCTACTATGGGTTCAAGCGGGATAATATTCCAGCATTAATCGGCGGGCATAAAGTAGATATTATTACTGAACGCCTGCTGCTAGGTCGCCAGCCAGAAGCAAGCGAATTGCGCACTCTGGCCGGGCTGGGAGTAAGGACCATAGTACAGCTGGAAGAGCCGGACCTCTCTTCTGACCAAGACCTGAATCTCATTAAACAAGCCGTAGAGGCAGAAGGCCTGCGCTTTGAGCTGGTTTACCGGAGCGAAGACTATATTAACCATATAGCAAAAGAAGTACAGCGGGATGATAACCCCTGTTATGTCGTGGCAGCTCCATTCATCCAAAACGCGGTGCTTATCGAGCTTAAGTCCTGCCGAATATAACGAGGTGAAATATGTCCCCCGCATCCTTAATAGTGAGCGAAGCGAACATCAGTGGTGCCCGCAGGGTGC
>NZ_JAQVZX010000022.1:0-15012 GCF_028707975.1 Syntrophomonas sp. | reverse complement strand
GCATCCTTAATAGTGAGCGAAGCGAACATCAGTGGTGCCCGCAGGGTGCTAAGCGGCCAAAGTACCTATTAACTAATCCCCGTGACCGCAACCTTAATAGTGACATCCGAAGGATGGAACACCAGGAGTACCCGAAGGGTGCAACCTTAATAGTGACACCCGCAGGGTGAGGGCCACAACCACTGATGAAGAGTGAGGTTAGTAAGTGCTTGAATACTAAAGTGTAGTAGGAGATGACTTAAACCCCTCACCCCTTACTCCTCACTTTTCTTATTAAACAGGCGGCGGGTTCTAATCCCCCGCCTCGTTGCAGCGCTGTGTTGAAACTGCTCCGCAATTTCTTCCGCTGCTTAAAGTCCGGTCCGTTAATGGGCAGGGGCAAAAACCCTCCCATAGTTTGCGGGATATCTTTTAATAAGAAGTGAATGAGAATAGTCTATAAATGGAGGGATAAGTTTGATTAACAGGTCTATTTTTCGTATGTATGATATCAGAGGCAGGGTGGGTACAGATTTAGATGAGGCTGCAGTGAGGGCCATAGCCGGGGCTTTTGGAAGATATGTGCAGGAACAGGGCCGGAATAAGATAATCGTGGGTCGCGATAACCGCTTTTCTTCGCCTCGTTTTAGAGAACTGGTGGTCGAAACGCTCTTGCCAGCCGGCCTGGACGTTGTGGACATAGGAGAGGTAATTACTCCTATGTTTTATTTTGCTTCCCGTCACCTGGATATTGACGCGGGGATAATGATAACCGCCAGCCACAATCCAGGCGATGATAATGGTTTTAAACTGCTATTGGGCAGCTCCACCATATACGGAGAGGATATTTTAAAAATAGCGCGTCTGGCTGAAGCCGGAGATTACACGAGCAGTGCAAGTAAAGGGAATTTGAGCTTTTATGATATCAGCCCGGCTTACCGGCAGGATATTATGAAAAGGATAAAGCTGGGAGAACGCCAGCTCAAAGTGGTGGTGGACTGCGGCAACGGCACCGCCAGTTTTATTGCTCCCCGTTTGTTAAGGGAACTGGGCTGTGAAGTAATCGAGCTCTACTGTGACTCTGACCCCAGCTTTCCTAACCACCACCCGGACCCGGTAAAAGTTGAAAACTGCCAAGATTTAATTCAGGTGGTTAAAGCAGAAGGGGCCGACCTGGGCATAGGTTTTGACGGAGACGGTGATCGCCTGGGGGTAGTGGATACTGAGGGCAATATTATCTGGGGAGATATGTTAATGATCCTTTACTGGCGGGAAATACTGCCCAGTTATCCAGGAACTGATTGCATAGTAGAGGTCAAATGCTCCCAGTCCTTGATCGATGAGATAAATCGTCTGGGGGGCAAGCCTTTAATATATAAAACCGGTCATTCCCTTATTAAGGCCAAGATGAAGGAGATAGGAGCGGTATTTACCGGCGAGATGTCCGGTCATATGTTTTTTGCGGATGAATACTATGGCTATGATGATGCTCTTTATGCTGCCGCCCGGCTCTTGCGTATCTTATCAAACAGTGAGCAGAGCTTGAGTGAACTCTTGGCTGATGTACCCCGCTACTATGCCACCCCTGAACTCCGAGTGAAGAGCAGCGATAGCGAAAAGTTCAAAGTAGTCGAACGGGTACTCTCGCATTTCAGGAATCACCATGAGGTCATAGACATAGATGGAGCCAGAATCCTCTTCCCCGGTGGCTGGGGTCTGGTTCGGGCCTCCAATACCGGGCCGGAGCTTATAGTGCGCTGCGAAGCCGGAACCCCGGAAGAGCTGGAGAGAATTAAAGCAGAGTTATTTACCTTCCTGGAAGTATAACGCGGCAAAATATATCCCCCGCATCCTTAATAGTGAGCGAAGCGAACATCAGTGGTGCCCGCAGGGTGCTTCTTTAAGCGCTCCTATTAACAAAACAGGCGGCGGGTTCTAATCCCCCGCCTCGTTGTAGCGCTGTGTTGAAACTGCTTACGCAGTTTCTTCTGATGCTTAAATTGCGGATTTTTCTGTTTAGGTGATTTAAAATATATAAGAGCTGATTCTACTGCAAAAAGTTATTAATATTCATTGGCTTGCATAAATATACCGCTCCAGCGTCCTTAATAGCGACCGAAGGGAGCATCAGTTGTGCCCGACAGGGCGCTTCGCATTGGCAACACCTGCAGCTTGTCTCGCGGCTCAAGAGGTACCGCACTAATCTCCCGTCCTGGTCAGCAACCTTAATAGTGACACCCGCAGGGTGGAGCACCAGGAGTACCCGCAGGGTGGAGGAATTGATAACAATGATACTGGTTCTTTTTGGACTAGAGGATGTGTAGCGGTAGACGGAGATACTATTTTAGTATGTCCCCATAACCGTTCCCAGGATATCAAGGCTTTGCCCGATGTTATAAAAAACAAAGAATTTAACTCGAGGAGCATAGATAGTTCTTATGGCTCATAAGCAAACGCAAAGAATCATTGATGACGATGAATTACAAAATGGATGGGGTTTCGGATCGAAACTTAATACCCAGGGCATAATTGCTGTTCTGTCGATTTCGGTAGTCCTGGTCTTTGCTCTCTGGCCATTAATGACGGCACCCAATAGCTATTATCCAGTTACTGTTGATGGCTTGGGACACCTGGCTAAAGTCGATTATATTGCAAAGTGCCTGAAAAATCTCCAGTGGCCTTCTTGGTTTCCCTACTGGTACAACGGGGCCTCAGTGGTTCAGTATTACCCGCCTCTTTCTTATTTCCTTCTTGCTCCAGTGCAAATGTTATTTGGCAATATAATGATTACCTTTAAATTTGCGGTATTTTTCTATTTACTGGTAGGTGCTATGGGGGTATGGTATATATGTTATCGATATTGGGGTTCCTTAATAGGGATAGCAGCGGGAATACTTTATGTTCTGCAACCTTTTATACTCAGGTCGATGGCCTCAGAAGGCGTAATTGCTCAAGGACCCATCTTTGCCTTATCGCCATGGTTGCTGGTAGCCACTCTTCTCTTTATTGAAAAAAGAAGTCCCTCCAGAGCAATCCTAATTGTTTTGCTTAGTACATGTCTTATCCTTTCCCATGCTATGCATGCTTTTATTACCTGTTTAGCTATGGGAATGTTGGTATTAATGCTGGTTGTGCTACGCAGGATTAAATTTAAAACCATTTTGATCTGGTCGGTATCTATTGGCCTGGGAGCCGCTTTGGCAGCCTTTTGGTGGGTCCCAGGAGTTACCCATCTAGAAAACCCATCACTACCTTATATGCTGCCTGAAAATATGCTCCATTACACCGCTTATTTTGACTGGTTTTATCCCGGCTCGAACTCTTTTCATTATTTCAGTCCTATTATTTTACTACTATCCCTTGGCTCTGTCTTTTTTATAAAAAAGAACTGTACACAAGCGGTTCTATATTCGGACAACACTAGTTTCCGCATTGATACCAATGGGCTAATTATATCTTTCATTTTTGCACTAATAGTAACCATCGTTTTGTCTTTTGGCTACCATATATCCCTATTTAGACTGATTCCTTCTTATCAAAATATCCTTCCCGGAAGAGTATTAAGTTTTGCTGCGATTCTAGCTGCTATACTTTGTACAGTATTCTTATGGGAACTGTGGTCAAAAATGCAATCCGGGCTTTACAGGATACTCAGGTTATTGGTACTCACTATCATTATTGTCATAATTGCAATTGATATAAATCCTAAACAGGCTAATATCTCCTATGGATCTTTCACCGATACCCAAGCGGTGATTAACTTGCTGTCTTCCAATAACAAGAACTTTAATAACGGCCGTATTGCCTGGCTTTTGATATGTGGGCCGGATACTACATACTTCCCTATGCTTAAAGGTTTTCACATTACCAGTGGCTGGAATATTGAGGGTACCCCCCACAATAGAGCAATACGCTTACATAATATTGCGGTTGAAGCAGATTGTGGTGATTATGTAACAAAGAACCTAATGCAGTGGAATGTGCGTTCAGCTATTGTACAGAATGATTTCCGTACGATTAAAAAAAGCCTTCTATGCTATGGTTTTAAAGAATATACTGCGGATAATATTAAAACACTATTTGTTAATCCCTCCTCTTCATCATATTTCATAAGGGATGAACGAAATGCCATTGTTATTGGTAAGGGTTCGCCCGGATTGGTAGTAAGCTTCCCCTGGTTGGTTCAAGGCACTTCCAGTTATTTAGAAGACTATTCCATGGAGGATTTAAAGAAATTTCGACTTATATATTTAAGCGAGCCTCAGATTAAGGATTTTAACTTTTTTCAAGATCTGGTGTCACAACTGGCGGAAACTGGTAAAATCGTAATTGTAGAAATGGGCCATACGGAAGTGTGGCCACTTTTTGGTATTATTCCCTATTGGGAAAACATAGCAGAAAACGCCCGGCTAATATCTACTGAAATCAGCCCTATTAAGACTAGTTTTTTCCTTCAAACAGACCCCATCGGTGAATTTCCTGCTATGGGAAACCTGGATGGAGTATGGATGGAAGTAGTTGACTCTAGCAAACACATACCAGCTATAGGCTACAAAAATATAAAGGGAAATAAAGTCTATTTTGTGGGAATGTGCCTGGGAATGCATCTTGATTCATCTGTAAAATGGACTCGCGGGTTGTTAGAAGAGTCATGTGATAGCAAGGAAATATACTCATTGCTCATGCAACTTATGGAGTTGGGTAAACCTAATAAGAGTATTATACCGCTTTCTTTTCCTATAAATAATGATCACTGGAGACATGATGGCTTTGATTTTTCATACAACTCTACCCAGCCAACCAGGGTTGTTATATCTGTAACTTATACCCCCCGCTGGAAGGCATTAATTGATGGCCAACCCCTGCTTGTTCAAAACCAGGAAAACCTTATACTGTTAGACCTCCCTGCCGGGCAACACTCAGTGGTTTTTCATTATGGAATGACCTGGGTGGGGTGGTTAGGCATCGGATTATCCATTTTCAGCCTCTTGATAGCAGCATTATTATTTATACGCTGGGAATATTTCAATCAATTGTATGAGAAAATTATGGCCAAAATAGAACGGGAGATTAAAAGTATTGACATTTAGACCCCGTTTTCTCCACAAGACTTTCACGCATTGTCCATCTTTCAATAATAATAGTTTTATTATGCTTGGCGGTAGACCAGGTCCATAGATTGTTAATGGTATAATTCCAAAAAACCGCACAAGAAATCCCGATTAAGTTTGATAGCAGGTGATTAAATTGCAATTGGTAATAAAAAAAATCCAAAACCCCCACATTTATTCCTATTCCTATCAGGGAAGTAATAATGTACTTGCTTCCCCTACTCCATACAGAATTCGTTTTTACATTGGCCCAGGTAATCTTATCATTTAGAACAAAGTTTACCAGCATGGCTACAAAAGCAGAACAAAATCCGGCAATTCTAACCTCTAAATTGAGCATGGTTAAAAAAAAGTAAATTGACATATTGACAAATACACCTGATAGTCCAACCAAAGAAAAATAGAAAAACCGCCTGTCTTCAGGGCTATCCTTAACCAAACTCATTAGGTGCCGAATATAGTTCCATTGCTCCTGAACAGACATTTTTGATTCACCAGCCGCACGCGCTTGAAATTGATAGGGAATTTCAATAACCCTGGTATATTTTCCGCGAGCCAGTACCTCAATCAGGATTTTCCACCCTATAGGTTGTAATTCAGCTTCTTTTATTACATCTTTACGAAACATAAAAAACCCACTGGTTGAGTCACTAATGGGGCGCAGCTTTTTAATCAAAGCTTTGCCAATATATCTCGCGGTTGCAGATACTATTTTTCGATGCAGCTTTAAACCTCCATCATTTCCTCCAGGAATAAAACGGCTGGGAATGACGATATCCGCCCCTGATTCAATAGCCTTGAGCATGGATAGAAGCACTTCCGGGGGATGCTGCAGGTCCGCATCCATAACTGCGATAACATCACCACTAGCGATTTCAAATCCTCTAACAACAGCGGTTCCAAGACCTCTTTCATTATGCCGGTGTTCAAACCTTACATGTGGGTCCGATTTGCTCAAATGTTGAAGTATCTCCGGAGTATCATCATTACTGTCATCAACGAATACTATTTCATAGCTGCTTTTTAATGTACTACCAATATGTTCAGCAATTCTGAGTACATTATCCCTCTCATTATAAGTTGGGATTATTATACTTAATCTGCATGTTTTCACGAATTCACCTGCCTTCTCTTGCTAATTTCTTCTTTAAGCTCTCCGGCATAGGCCTGGAGTATTGACTGTAGTTGCAGTACCGGGTTCTGAGTTTTCCAGCTCTTTTCTTCCGTCAAGGCGGCAATGATCCCCGCCAGGCGAAACCAGTAAACCAGGTAACGATATAAAGGCATAAATAGAATAATCCACCAAATTTCTCGCAATTCCTTCTGGTATTCCGGGACTGAACCCTTATAAGCAATATAGAAAGTACAACTCTCCAGGATAATGTAGCAGATATACATCCCTATCATCGCCACCACAATTGTAGGCAGGGGGTACCCCAGGAAGAATAAGAAGGGAAGCAAAAAAGTCCAGGCCAGGCGTGAAAAAGTCAGGGTGTGATCCGAAATTAGAATCCTCCCCACAAAATCGAACAAAGCCCCAAAAATACTGGGAATTTTCTCATAATATACCCCGGTAACTTCCATCTCCCCCCGCTGCCAGCGGAGACGCTGGGAATAGAGGCGACTCAAATTCTCAATCGGTTCTACATAGGCTATAGCATCAGAAATAAAACCAATCCGCCCCTGGCTAGCTTCAATAGCCTGGCGTATATTGAAGGTAAGGTCGGTATCTTCGGAAACAGTTCGGGTCTGGTATAGAAAAGTCTGGAGAATTATATCCCGGCGGAATACGGAAAAAGCGCCGGAAAGGGTGAAGATCGAATTCTTGATATCCTGGTAACGGCGGCCAATATCAAAGGCTATGATATATTCAATAACTTCGCAGTAGTTTATCATATCTATAAAGCTGCTGCCCTCGCCCAGCTTTTTATCCACCCGGATTGAACCGGTAGCTGCCGCCAGGCTGGGATCCTTTTCAAAGACCCTGACCACATTGAGTATCGCCTCAGGGTCCAGCCAGGTATCCGAGTCCACATTCATCATGTAGCTGCCATGACCGGAATACACACCGGCGTTAAGCGCAATGGATTTTCCCGCCCGTTCCAGCGAACTCCACATAACTGACATTTCCGGGTGCCGGTATTGAAAACGCTGGAAAATATCAAAACTCTCGTCTTCACTGCCGTTATTTACACAGATGACTTGGATGGATTCCCGGGGATAAGTTTGCCTGGCTATGGAGTCCAAACAATGGCCCAGGGTATCTGCCGAATTATGGACTGGAATTATCACGGTTACATAAGGGAAGAAAAAGAGTTCTTCCTTTTTCTCGTCTTTCCGCTTCCTGCTGCTTAGAAAACTGATGAAATAGACCATGGCCGTAGATACATCTACCAGCAGGGGCACCATCAGCCATATACCCCAGAACAGCCCAAACGCTAATATTCTCTCCAGCCATATTTCAATCATTTTTTACATTCCTCCGTATCTTTTCCAAAGACGGACGGGTAATCAATTGCCAGTAAAGAGCCACCGCCAGCAGGAAGAAAAACAGGCGGCCAAACAGAGTATGAGCAATAAAGCTCATACTCCGGCCCCCGCTATGTATTATAATAATTACCAGCAAAAGCCGAAAGAGATTTATCAGGTAAATTCCCAGAGCTCCCCCCAGAGCCACTGGAATTCTTTTACGCCAGGGCTGAACTGGATAAAAGATAATCAATGAAAAAATAATACAGATTTCCAGCAGCCCGGAATTCTCAATATCTATGGCTATGGTGGTCCAACTGGAATCAATTTTTATAAGAACCAGCAGAGTTCCGGGAGAACGGTCAAATATATGGGTTACAATACCCAGATAATCCAGGGTATGATGCAAAATGAGACTGGTATACTGTTCCAGGCGATACTCCACCAGAGAAGCATGAAAAAGCAAAACCAGCAAACAACAAAAGCCCACCGCCGCCCAAATATAATAAAATACCCAGAGCCGGTGATGATAAAGAAAGAGGGTAAGGGCCAGCCATAACAGGAAAAACCCGGCAATAGTGGGGCGACTTTTTGATACTACGGGGAAAGGGGCCCATTGTATATCACCTTGATCGGGAAGACGGTCACTCCGCCCGCTGATATCCGCCAGGTAAAATCGCAGGAACTGAGCGGGGTAGGCCTCCAGATCCTCCATAGGGATAGCAAACTCCAGGCGGGAAGTAGTGGAGCCGGTTCCTTCACCCCAGCGGCCGGCATATTTTCCTTTGAGATCACCCTCCATGGAATACAGGTATACGCTCACATCTCCTCTTTGCAAACCCTGGGGGCGGTAGAAAATCTCGGCATATTTGTCTACCTTATCATCATATTTTCCATTACTGTTGAGATCAAAAAAAAGGCAGCACTCCATTCTATGGCTGCGGGGTTCCGGTAGATAGCGCTCAATCATAAAGTACAAGCGCCCATCGTTCTCATTGGTGGCCCAGGATATCTTCTTCAAGTCATTTCCGCTGCGTCCATCAGCAGCAGGATCGGAGAGAGAAGTTCGCCCGCGCCAATCGGCAAATTGCCCATCCAACTGTAAATCCGGCACCAGCCAGCTGCCCGGAGGAAAAAGCCATATCAGCAGCAACATCAAAATAAGACCTGAAAGGAGCTTTAGCCGGGAATTCACTCTTTATCACCCACTCTTCTATGCCAAACTAACCCCCTATGGCCAGGATCACAACCACCTATAAAAGTAAGTTAGCAGGCGCTTGTATAGTTAGTGTGTCAAGGGGACGGTTCTTTTGACACACTCCTCACCCTTTTGACACACTCCTCACCCCTCACTCCTCACTCCTCACTCCTCACTTTTCTTATTAAAGCAGCTATAACTAGAAGAATAGTGAACAGGCTCAGGTATTTTCCCCAGGTAAATATCATCGTTTTTTCGATGCTAATTTCCAGGCGGTGGCTTCCCGCCGGCAGATGCAATTTGAGCAGATTCTCATAGTTGCCGGCCTCCATCCTTCTCCCATCCAGCTTTACTACTAAACCATCCAACAGCGAAATAGGAACAATCACCTCGGCATCCTGCTCCAGCTGGTATGACATGCGATAACCCTTTTCACTGGCTTCGTAATCCTGTAAGGGTATGATGGTATCTCCCGCATATTCTGTCTTTAAATCCAAAATCTTTTTAAGCAGCCGGGCACTTTCCGACTGCCCGCTCTGATACGCATGATAGCTCAAGTTGGCTCCCAGAAACCATATCTTCTCGCCTTTAAGCATTTTATAACCCAGTATCGGGGCCTGGTTGCCATAGTAGGAAAATCCCAATTCCACCTTATCCAGACCCATAGGAACATAGGCCTTCCACTCTCCTTCTTGCTGCCAAAGCGGGGGCAAAATCACCCGGGTATCCTCTCCCCGGACTTCAATCTCCTGCCGGATACTCACAGCTTCACCATAAACCCCTAGAAATTCCGGTTGTTTGGCCAGTACATTGGGGGGCATCCCAGCCATTTCTATAAAAACCTGACCGCCGGAGACTGCATAATCGCTAATCAGCTTTTCGGCTTGTTTTTTAGAATGCCAGTCAGCGCCGCTTAGAATCAGCATGGAATATTGCTCCAGCTTCTCCAGGGAGCAATCATCTATGTGGGAAGACAAGGCCATCTCCACCTCGGGAAACTGGAGGGCAATGGTTCCTCCATATTTGCCGATTACCAGGCAGCGGGGATTTTTTTGCACCAGGTAGGGCCGGTCAATGTTCCTCCAGACGCTTATATCAGCGAACTGGTTGCGTTGCTGGTAGCCGGCCCTGGTGGCAGCCTCGCGAAAGCCCTCCAGGTCGGTAATAACATCTTCCTTAACCACCAGATCGGTGGCCCCCATATCTACACAGGAGCGAAATAAGAACGGGTAGTACTGTTGCTCCAAGCCGGTATTAAGCAACATTATATTGCGCGAAGTAACCGCACCCTGCCAGGCCCAGCCAAAGACCTGCTCCAGCCCCGCCATCTCAGAAAAGGTAAAGGAAGGGGCCGAACCCAGCTGGCTAAGGTCAATGGTGGCCACCCTCCATCCCGGTTCTTGTTTGATGAATTCTCCGCTCTGTATTATTGTAAAAGGCCTGGTTCCGGTATGGGCCAAGAGGCGGAAAGAAAACAGGCAGTCTACCAGCAGGAATACCAAAAGAAGTACCAGCAAGCAAGCTGCGGTAGTGGATGACTGCAGCCATCGCTGTCGTTTTTCTTCCAGTTCCCAAGTAAAGCCAGAAGCCAGAATAGCTAGGGCAGCAAAGCTGCTGAAACGCAAAGGCCAGAGCAGATGGCTCAGCGGAAGAGTTATGTATATAGCCCGGAATAAAGGGAAGCTAATAAGAAGCAGGATAATGCCGCAGACCGCCAGGCTCCGTGCCCAGGCGGGCTTTGATTTCCAGGTGACAAGGCTGGCCAGAAGAAGCAGTACCAGGCTTAGGCCCCAGTAGAATGTCTCCACATTGCTGAAACGGTACAGGGGAGAAAGAGAAATATGGGCCGGGACAAACTGCACCACCTGTTTGACCGCCTGAGCATCAATGCCGGTGATACCCCCACTCAGGCTAGGCAAAAGCCACCAGGATGAGCTTAGCACTCCGGCAGCAAGAACCAGGAGCCCTCGGGCCAGGTCCTTGATGCTGCAGCCCTGAAAAACCCAGAGAAAAAAAGCAAAAAGGGCCAAAGATATACAATAAACGGCCGCAATCATGGCATGGCAAAGCAATGCTAATTGTACAGTTAAAATAACGGCTATCATGGCCCCATAGGATTTCCGCCGGGTCATAATATGCAAAAAAAGGGCAAAGAGCAGAGGCAGCAAGGCGGTAGCCAGTACCCGCGGCAAATTGCCTTCGGAGAATGCTACCCGCACATTGTCCTGCCAGAGCAGCCAGACCAAAGCAGCCATAACTGCCGGCCACAACCCCATCCTGCGCGACAGCAGGAGCCAGGAGAGAGCCCCCAGTAGCGCGCAAAGATATATGTAGAGGTTGCCGGCGGTAAAAATATCCCCGCTTATGCCCCTTAATGCAGCTAGGGCATAATAGGGCAAAGGCGCCCAGTAACGAAAAGGCTGCACCCCATTGTACCAGTATTCGGTAAATTGAGGGTAGTAGTTCCCCTGCTGTATCTGTTCATAGAGCATTTCAGCTTTAAAAAGATGTCCCCAGCTATCAGAACCCCAGGGAAAACGCTGTTCCACCGGCGGCCAGAGTATATGCTGGTAAGCCAGGAGAGAAAGGAACAAAATCAAAGCCGCAGCCAGCAGATACTGCCGGACGGAATAAGGGGCTCTAAGGGAACCTGCAAAAATAGGAGGGGGCTTGGATAATGATTTCCTATTGTTGGCAGCCTCTTTATCACGCTGATCCAAATCGGTAAAATCAGGATCAGCTATGGCTGCCGCCTCCTGAGCAGCGATGTTTTCCTCCCGGGCTTTAAGCTCGGACGCAATTTGCCCATCCAGCTCCTGGTTATGATTATTAACCTGAATACCCCGGGTGGGGGTTTCCCAAAGATTCAACTGGTATAGTCTCAAGCCCAGTTTGGCCAAATATTCATCCACCCGGTTAAAAAAATACATGGCTATATTTTCAGTAGTAGGTTGTATTAGATCAAAGGGATGAACCTGGTTTAATATGGTATTTTCATAGGGCCCCAGGGCAGCAGAAACCGCCTGGGAAACCCGGCTGAATTCTATAGTGTCCCCAATCTCCCGGGGGACATCCACCTCGGTCTCCACCTGCCAGGAATGCGCATGAACCGGGCCGGTCGTGCCGCCGAAAATTACGAAATGGCGAGCATTAACGAATCCCACCAGCTTCATGCTATAAATGTTGTCATCCCCGACTGCTCTAGTTGCTGCAACTCGGCTAAACTCAGGAAGGTTTTTAGAATTATGTTGTTCTGGACAAGGAATGCAATTGGGAGAGTTTTTTGCTGTATTGGGATGGCTCTTATCGTCCTCTTCCTCCGCCAATTCCGGAACAAACTCCCCGATAGTTCTCGGTTCCAGTTCGGCCTGCAGAAGAGCAATCTCCTGTTCAATTGACTGCAGCTCTTCTCTTTTTACCGCTGCTACGGCTTCCGCTTCCGCCAGGATTTTCGCCGCCAACAAATGGGCCTCTTCTTCGATTCCCGCAGCAATTCTTTGGCTCTCTTCCAGGGAGCGCTCCAGAGATTCTTGCCGCAGTACTTTACGGGCGATCTCCTGTTCCAAATTCTCTATACTGAGATGAACAGCCTGGGTTTTTTGCAGCAAGCTATCCCTCTGTAGCTTCAGACTATCAAAGAGTGCCAGATCTCGCTTAGTCTTATCCATTATTTAATATCCAAGGTGTCTGCCATCTCGCTTCAGGAAGACACATCATGCCTCCTGTTTTCCTTGGTGATGAGGGTAGGGGTAAAACTTGGGTCCTCCGGCTCCTCCCTGATTTTCTCCAGTGAAACCCGGTAATTGTCCAAAACTTCCCGAAACTCCTCTTTAAAACGTGCTGCCTTGATACGCAGGAAATCAAGCTCTTGTAATTTTTGCTTCAATTCCTCCTCAGTATTTTCCAGCATATGGCGGGCTCGTTCTCGGGCTTGTTCCTCAATTCTTTGAGCATTAATCTGGGCGGTTACCATTACATCGGTGATAGTTCTTTCTCTTTCTATATAAGTATTCAATTGCTTTTGCAACTCTTCTCGCTTTTCCTCAGCCTTTTGCAATTCTGTCTGAACTTTTTCTATTTCCGAATTAAGTGTATTAATTTTTTGCTGGTGTTCGTTCTCCATGCTTTCTATCTGGCTTATTACTTCGCCAGGCTTAAAGCCCAATAAGGTTTTTGAAAACTTCATTTTACCTTTCCTCCCCCTGCTCCAACTCCTCCATAGCTCTATTATAGCTATGTGCACGATGAAGTTCACTATTATTCCCAACAAAATCAGTGGTGATGTCAAAAAAAGCAGATAAGAAGCTTGAACCGTGACTATCTTACTATATAAAACCATGACTTAAGTTAGTATATACATATTAGCATGGAAGGAGTACCATTTAAAGTGATTTTTAAATAATTATGACACCACTCCAATATGTTTTCTTATTCACTTCACAAATTGGGATCGAATTTCTACATATTGTGCAATAATATGCAGGAAAGTCCATTCAAGGTATAGAAATATTCTTTATATAATAGTTTTTATTAGAACTACTCAAGCCATTCACCAGTCATATCAAGCGCATCCAATCTAATCCACCAAACATTTTTGCTTAAGGGCTTGTTCAGTCATCCGACATTCTGAGCTTTATTAAAATATCGGGGGGAGGGGTCATTTATGAAAAGCATTGGTTCCAGATTAACGCTGTATATTAGTATGGTGGTGCTGTTTTTTTGCGCTGGTTTAGGCTTTATTTCTTATTTTTATGCCTCCAAAGCCTTAATGGCCAATATTGAACAAAGTGTGGTAGCCAAAGCCCAGGATGCCACCAGGCTGGTAGGCAGCGAGCTAGACAATCATTTATCGGTGATGGAGACTATTGCGGAACAGCCGGAAATTACCGGTATGAAATGGGAAGAGCAAGGCCCCATTCTGGAACAGGCCAACAAAAGACTGGGATATTTGATGATGGGGGTTGCCGGATTGGATGGACAGGTGCTCACAACTGCGGGTTCGACCACCAACTTAAAGGATCGGGATTATTTTGATCAGGCCCTTAAAGGCCAATCCAGTGTTTCCGATCCTATTGTCAGTAGAATTGACGGCAGTACCATTATTATGATGGTTATTCCCATTCACGGAATCGAAGGAGAAGTTATCGGAGTTCTGGCGGCGGCACTGGATGGTTTGACCTTGAGCCAAATAGTAGCCGGGGTAAATTTTAGTGATAGCGGTTATGCCTATATGCTCAACCAGCAAGGCCAGGTCATAGCCCATCCTAAAGAGGAAATGGTCATAGAACAATATGATCCGATCGCAGAAGCAAAGAAGGATCCTAAACTCGCTCCCCTGGCTGCAATTGTAAAGAATATGTTGAAAGCTGAGTGTGGTTACGGAGAATACCTGTGGACTGACGGTACCAACAAGTTTATGGGCTATGCCCCGGTAAAAAACACTGGATGGTCAATTGCGGTAACCGCACCCCAGGATGAAGTGCTGGCTGGCCTGAAAAGCATGACTGTGGGGGTACTGGTCGCTGCTCTTGTTTTTCTTCTCGTAGGCATTGCTCTGGCTGCTTACCTGGGTAGAACCCTGGCCCAACCGATTAAAAATGCTGCCGGGCATGCGGCCATGATTGCTGACGGAGACTTGAGCGTAGAAATCACCGCTGTAGCCCTGGCTCGCCAGGATGAGATAGGTCACCTGGCCAGGAGCCTGGATAATATGGTTCAAGGCTTGAGAAATATGATGCACGAAGTAGCCCTTAACTCCCAGGAAGTAGCCGCTTCCAGTCAAGAGCTGGCCGCTTCTGGTGAAAATATAGCTTCAACTGTAGAGGAATTATCCGCTTCCACGGAAGAGATCGCGGCGGGTATGACCAATATATCTGCGGCAACTGATGAAGTAAGCGCCTCCGGCGAAGGAATATCTTCTGCCTTATTGCTGGCTAGCAAGGATGCCGAGCAAGGCGTTCTTCAATCCCAAGGGATTGAAAAGAGAGCGGCGCAAATGCAGGCCGGAGCCCAGGAGCATAAAAAGACCGCAGAAGATGTTTATGGAACTATAAAAGAAAAACTTACTGCAGCTATTGAAGAAGCCCGGGTGGTGGAACAGATTTCTGAATTGGCGGAAAATATTTCCGGCATTGCCAGCCAGACCAATCTTCTGGCCCTCAATGCTGCCATAGAAGCGGCCCGAGCCGGGGAACAGGGCAAGGGCTTTGCCGTGGTAGCGGAAGAAGTAAGAAAACTGGCAGAAAACTCAGCCTC
>NZ_JAQVZX010000021.1 GCF_028707975.1 Syntrophomonas sp. | reverse complement strand
ATAAGGGTACATCATCGCCCCATCCGGGCAGTAAGCTTTAAAAGTAATTTTCTCAGGTTTTCTAAAAAATGTCGGCTGCCCTGTACAGTAAACAATTATTAGTATTCTTCTTCACTAAACTCAATCCTTGCCATTTTCATAAGAAATGCAGCATTACGCGTTGTGGAAGCACCTGGCCTCTTCAATTAAGTCCTTCCTTCATTATACTCAATACATCAGCCTATATTGTTGTTCTCATATACCGAGTATACTCATATATGCAGTTAAAACAACTGGGTATCAGTAACAATTGTTGAAGACATATTGCTGGATAGATTCATTTAGGGAACCGCCGGCAATATCAATTTCCATATGCTGGTTGGGGGTGTCAGTTTCAGCCCCGGCAATTTAATCATTGGATTTTTTTATATTCTTCTATTTTGCGTTTATTTTGTTTGTCTATTTTATCTGAATCTATACATTAATTGCCCTCATTTTTCAATAGTTTAAACTGCCATTGGGACGCGATTCACACTATAGATTGCGGCCGCAGCATTTCTTGTATTTCTTGCCACTGCCACAAGGACAGGATTCATTGCGGTCAATCTTTTTCCCGGCCAAAAAATGTTTATTTCGGGTTGGCTGGTTAAATTCCGCCGTCCTGGTTTTTTTCTTCTCAACAGCTGAATAGGCTTTCATATCTTTCCTGGCCTCGGCGGTTGAAAAACCATGATGGTTCTATTCTTCCCCGGTACCGCTTCCCAGATTTTGAGCTAATAGATACCCTTGTCCCTGGGTTCATTAGGTATCCCTTGGGTGTGTTCCCCACCCGTTTGACGAATTTAGTTTTTATTTTATCGATGGCAATTTACAATATCTTTCCAGGCAGTTTTGCAGAATTATGATAGCTTCAGCTTTGCTTAAAGGCTGGCCGGCCTGGAAGCTTCCATCAGGATAGCCCTGGATAATCCTGGCTGTATAAGCCTTAGTGATTCCCTTTTGTGCCCAATCAGGCAAGGAATCCTTAAAGGGTGCGGGCTCCGATGCAGCAACTCCAAATAGCGTACCTGCCAAATGGGCGGCTTCGGCTCGTGAAATACGCTGCTCGGGTTGCAAAAACCCTCCTGCATAGCCCTTCACCAAGCCTCCCTCCATCAGGGGAAGTATTCTATCAATATCTGCTTGTTCTTCACTGATATCAGCAAATAAATCAGCAGCTACTATATTTCCATTGATAGACTTGAGTGGTGAAGCGGAAAACGGCCCTGTCAGCCGGGTCAGAAGGGTGAAAAATTCCAAGCGGCTAATTTCCCCTTGCCGGTCTGCCCGGTATTCTTCTGCTACTTCAACAAAGGAAGCTATCCGGATTTTGCTGTAATTGTCCTGATTAAAGAGAAAGTTAATCACCATGATTTCTCCGCTGTTATCTACATGGCTCAGTTCTATGGTCAGAGAACGAGGAGTAGCAGCAATAAAGCTAATCCCGGGCTTACTGGCAGAATCACAAATCTGATTCTTCTTCCCCTCGAACTGCTCCGGCCATTCCACATATTTGCGGTAGTTGCATTCATCCGGAACCTGCATATAGCTGATTCCCCAGGGTAGTATGAGCATTATCTTCTGGCCCGCTGACAGCGGAACCGCTACACCTGCTTTTCCAGTAATCTGTACCGTGCCCAGCTCTCTGTTTTCCCCATAGGAAACCGTGGGCGCAGATAATACCTGGTTTATGGTATTGCCCTCCTGCAGATCTCCCTCATCATTAATGCGGTCAGGATCACATATCCTTACTTTTATATCAGTATCGGCCAAAACCCGAGTTGGCGAAAAAAGCATTATAGCCAGTGCAGCAATAAGCATCGTAATAAATACTATCCATTTTCTCCGGATAGCCATAAATATCACTCCTCCGCTTGATTAGTTCATAACCATTATACAACAGAAAGCCCTGGTTTTTCACGTTAACCTGCATCTTGCCGTTACCGCCAGCGATACAAATAGTAATGAAATGAAAAGTATTTTCACGTTAAATGACCTCTCACACCTTGCTATGGTTAAATTCCACCCCCAGCACCCGGAGATTCAGAAGCCAACAGAGTCAGCCAGGCAGTATCCCCTCACTCCAAACTTTTCTGATTAGTCTTTAATAGCTTAAATGAATATTATACAATTAGACTTGTTAGTCATATTCTTTGAAGAGGAGGTAAAAGCTGTGAAAAATCGGACTCTGTTAATTGTACTGGCGGTTTTGCTCATCATGCTGTTAGCGGGTATTTCTACCTATAATGGCATGATCACTGCCAACGAACGCATCGACAACAAGTGGGGGGATATCGATACTCAACTGCAAAGACGCTCTGACCTAATTCCCAATTTGGTTAGCACTACCAAAGCCTATGCTGCCCAGGAAAAAGAGATTTTTACTCAGGTGGCCGAAGCCCGCAGCAAACTGGCGGGAGCAAATTCAGTGGGAGAAAAAGCTCAGGCCGATGCCGAACTGAGTACGGCGCTCAGTCGTTTGCTGGTTGTGGTGGAAAGATACCCGGCTTTGAAGTCGGATGCCAACTTCCGTCAACTGGCAGATGAACTGGCCGGAACCGAAAATCGTTTGGCGGTAGCACGCCGGGATTATAATGAAGCGGTTCGGGATTACAATACCCGAATTAAGAAGTTCCCGGCCAATATGATAGCCGGCATGGGTGGTTTTGAGGCCCGGGATTACTACAAAGCCCAGGAGGGGGCCCAGGAAGTACCTCAGGTTAATTTCTAGACCGGAGTTTTAAGGAAATGCTTCCGGGTGTTCCTTACTCCATTTAGCGTCAGGAGATGATTAAAATGCGTAAAGCTTTTTTTATACTGGCAGCTGCGATGATGCTGCTGTTATCCACAGCCTCAGCTATTGCGGCTATGGACTTGCCCCAGCCTGACCTCAATTTCTACTGTCTCGATCAAGCCGACATGCTTTCCGAGGAAAGCGAGAATGCCATAATAAATACCAGTAAGAACCTGCAGCAAAAGACCTCGGCCCAGATCGTAGTGGTTACGGTGCCTACTATCGGGGAAGATGCAGTCCTGGAGGATTATTCCCTGGAGCTTTTTCGCCAATGGGGTATAGGAGATAAAGAGAAGAATAATGGAGTTTTACTGCTAATCGCTCAGAAAGAGCGAAAAAGCCGTATTGAAGTTGGCTATGGTCTGGAGGGAGTACTGCCTGACGGAAAAACTGGCCGGATTCAGGATGAAAACCTGATACCGTATTTTAAAAATGGGCAATATGATGCGGGAATTATTAATACTTATAATGCTTTATTAAAGGAAGTATCCCAAGAATATGATATCCCCTACCAGCCTGCTTCCGGTGGTGAGAAGCCTTTGGCCCAGGAGGAGGATGAAGTATCCTGGCCTGCTATCATTTTCATACTTATAATACTTTATATCATATACCGTAAAACGCGTGGCCGAGGTTCTTCGGGTAGAGGGCCTGGCGGCAGTGGCGGAGGAGGATATTTTGGTGGGGGCGGTTATTATGGAGGCGGAGGTTTTGGTGGCGGCGGCGGCAGCTTCGGGGGAGGCGGCTCAGCCGGCGGCGGCGGCAGTAGCCGTGGTTGGTAACGGGTGCTTAGACAGATAGCGGTAATTAAGGTTATATCTGTTTGTGATAGCTGTCTAAAATAACATAAGAATATCCAGACTATTATTGAAGGCTTTGTGGGTATTTAGGACAAATGTCCTGGAAAACTACAAAACCTTTTTTCTATGGCTCATGAGATATTCGTATACTCCCAGGTGGCTGGCTACCTGTGCTTTAATATTTTTAGGGAATTACAACAAATTGGTATTTAAAAACCAATAAGTAGAATAATAAAACAGTATATCATGGGACGGTTTCTACTGATATATATCACCAACGGAATATGGCAGTGAAGATTCATATCCCCAGCATTCCGGTAATAGTTTCGTTAATTATCGTGGTCAGGGGAGGCAGCTTAATCCCCATGGACAGTATTACAGCCAAAACAAGACCCAGCGACCAAAAAAGCGTAAAGCATATTAATTCCCGCCACCATTGTTTCCGAACCAGCCCAGGAATTTGTATTAAGGCTATAATTCCGAATCCGATAAGTACCAGGGCACTCATGCCTGCTCCCCCCTTGTTTGAGGTAGCTTGCGCAGTTTGGCTACCAGTAGCGTAATAAGCGGAATGGCGATTTGAAAAGGAATTGTATAAATGGGGTAGCCCTGGTTGGCAAAATCAAACATTTCGGTGGTATTGCTAACATTGGTCAGGGCCAATATCACCATGAGAATCCCTATCGGAAGAATTATAGGACGGTAACTACGCAAATTAAAGACCTGGGCCAATCCTAAAACCGTTCCATAATATACCACTGATATTTTGAAAAATCCCATGGTGATTAAATTGATGGCCACCAAAACTTCCACCCGGGTGAGAACATCGCCGATATCAATTACTTGTGCTGTTATGTAAGTTGGATAAGTGTAAATTGCGACCATTTGTCCCAATACGGCAGCATTGCGGACGGCAACTCCAATTAGAACTAATCCCGCTATCAGTATTCCTTTGAAAACAGCTGAACGGCTTTTTTCGGGCTTATTAACAAATGCCAATACCATTAAAAATGCTACTGCGTCTCCAAAAGGAAAGATGGCCGTAGCATGACTGGTCCATAACAACTTTCCTATGGGGACATCAAGAATAGGCAGCAAATTTTGAAGGTCCATATGCGGAGCTACCAGGAGCGTATCAAAGATTGCCATCAAAATAGTAATCGTTACTAATATTAAGCTGCATCGAGCCAACACTTCGATACCCCTGCGCACGGTTAAGGCACAGACCAGCATAATTAGAATGAGAGTAAGTGCTTTCGGAGTAGCAGGATATAGTTCTAGTTTTAAAAAACGGGAGTAATTATTTAAAACTAAGGCACCCAGGTGAAAAAGATACCAGATAAATAGAATAGAAATGAAGTTGCCCAGGATTTTTCCGTAGACCAGAGAATTTATTTCAACCAGCGTCTTACCTTTAAAATGCTGGGTCAGAACAGTAAATATCCCGGCAATAATTAAGCCCTCCATCAATCCTAAAGCAATCGCAATCCAGGCATCATGCCCGGCTTGCTGCCCCGGAGCAATAATAACCGAAGCACCGAAAATAAACCCGATTATTAATAGGCTTAATTGTAAACTGGATATTTTACCGTTCTCCAAAAGCATGAATCATACCCCTAATTCTTCATCAGTTCCACCGTCGCCAAAAGCTCACCCTGCACCCTTCGGTACTCCTGGTGTTCCAGTTAGTCGCGATTAAGGATGCGGGCATGAACTTCGTTCACTATTAATGTTGCGGTGCAAGCCGGGTTTTCTTTAATCTTTAATTCAGTGATCTATTAATTTCCCCAATTTCATTTACTTGAGTTTTTACCTTTACCACAATCTCAATATAAGGATAAATTTCATCCCACCTCGCTTTTAGATCCCGCCATTCTTTTTTATATTTACGATGAACCGCCTCCCCAAAGCCAAAAACATCCGCATTTAGAGCCCGAGACTTCTCAACTGCTGCCATTACCTGGCTCTCAATCTCCCGAGCCTGGCCCTTTTCCAAATCTTGCAGAAGGTCGGAGCTTATCTCCTGATGCCCATCATACTCCAGCAGGTTAGACTCTTCATCTATGGCAATAGTAATCATAATTTTGTCGTCTTGCAGTTCAGGAACGATTTTACTTTTGGCACTAACAATCTCCAGGTTGGCTCCGGGTATTACTAAGAATCCTTTTTTAATCTTGTTAATAGCCCACAAAAGACCCCTTGATTCATCTTCATTTAGTTGCCCTATCATCTTATCTCCTTTAAATACTGCCGTTGCGCTTATGCGAGTTTTTTGTACTCTATCCCCTTCCGGACCAGTTTGCTCAATAATGCCTACCATAGGGGCGAGAGGAGCGGTAGTTTCGCTTAATAAGCGCTGGGCAAATTCCAGGTAGGTGACCACCGGGAATTTGGAATATTCTGCTGATAGCTTAATCTGAGCAGCCATTCCGATGGCCTGAATGTTTTCCATTCCAGCCTCAACACTTAGAGTATCACTGGCTTTTTTCTCGGCTACTGCCATCAAGACATTGGGACGGTTTACCGGATTCCTGGCTATTGAATCAAGAAGAGGATAGATGCCCTTTTCAGCAGCACTATGGCCAAAGACATAAAGCTGGGTGTGCTGATAAAATGTCCTCCGACTACTTTGCTGGGAATAGCGGTTTAAGGCATCATAAGCTGATGAACCGGTGCTGGAGTCCAACTGAATAGTATGAAGCGGGTCACCCCTTTTTTGCCCCACATCTCCGCTGCTACCGGCAGCACTCTTTATCTCGCTGGGGATAATAGATTGAAAGGTAAGGGTAAGCTGTCCTGTATCTGCATCGATATCCCAACCCAGGCCGGATATAATTGATAATTTATTCAACTCAATGCTATCCCAGCAGCCGGATATGAATACGGGAATGATAACTAAGAGAATAAGCAGGCAAATGGTAAGACGATGTTTTCTCTTCATTGCGTATCCCCCTGCTGAGAGCTGGTTTTAGGAGGCCGGGGCATTTGACCGGATGATTGCCGCCTTGTGTTGGGTGAATCTAAAGACGCGGGACGGCTATCCATGGCCCATAAGGGGGCCCGAATGAAAGTATCTCGCAGGCCACGAATATTGAGTGGAGTTACCGGCGATAAATAGGCAACCCCCAGGGAGCGTAAAGAAGCCAGGTGGCTAAGCATTTCAATGGAAACCAAGACTATACCAAATAAACCTAGCAAACCGCCCGCAAGCGTCATTATAAAGCGATACAAGGCCCCCGGCTCAGCAAAAAGGATGACTAAAAATGAAGCAATTGCTGTGGTGGCAATTACTATTACCATGGGTGCTCCAACCAAACCAGCTGATACTGCCGCCTGACCGATTACCAGCGCACCCACAATACTGACGGCCTGGCCCAGTGAGCGGGGCATCCTGAGACCGGCTTCCCGTAAGATTTCAAATAAAAGCAGCATTAACAGGGCTTCTAATACCACTGGCAAAGGGAGGCCTTCCCGGGCTGCCGCCACCGAAACCAGTAATTGGGTCGGAAATAATTCGGGATGAAATGTTTTTAAGGAAACAAAAATACCCGGCAAATAGATACTGAGTAAATAACCCAGCAAACGAACCCACCGCACCAATGCAGCGAAAAATGGCCGGGCGTAATAATCATCCGGATTTTGAAAACCTTCGATAAATAAAAAAGGTACTGTCAAGGCCATCGGGGAACCGTCAACCAATATGGCGGCTCGACCCTCCAATATTCTGGCTGCAACTACATCTGGCCTTTCGCTGCTGCCCACGGTGGGAAATAGCGAACTGGGACTATCTTCAATGAATTGTTCCAGGTAACTGACATCCAAAATAATGTCAGTATCTATTCGTTGCAGCCGTTGTTTGATTTCTTCAATAAGATTATCCGGGGTGATACCCTGGACGTAAGCAATTGAAACATCGGTCTTCGACCTCTCCCCAATTTGCAGGCTTTCAAAGGTTAAACGCGGATCGCGTATTTTTCGCCGCAGCAAAGCTGTGTTGGTACGCAGAGTTTCGGTAAAACTTTCTTTTGAACCTCGAATCGACAACTCGTTTTTAGGCTCTTCGATACGTCGTGTTTCCCAGCCTTTAGCGTCAATAAGCAGAGCCCGGGTTGCACCTTCTGCCAAAATGGCGGTATGACCTGTCAGAACCCTGGCAATAACTCTGTCTATATCCTGGACTACAGTTATCTGCCCTACAGTTAAAACACTTGATTTAATATAATCGATTAGGCTTTTGTGGTTATGGCTGAGATTATCCTTAATCAATTGCAGGTTAAACATCAATGGTCGCAAAATATCGTGATTTAATAGAGCTCTATCAACTAAACCATCAATATAGACAACGGCCGCATCAATATTTGAATCAGAGCTGATTTTCATGTCACGAATGATTACATCACTGCTTGAACCAAGAGCTTCCCGTAAAACCCTCAGGTTTTCCTCCAGGTTTTGGGACAGGCTTACAGAGGAACTATACTGTCCCGCAGACTTTTTTTGCTCATGGTTTAATATTTTTTTAAAATGTAGTTTTTTGAAAAGAAAACCAGGCAAAAAGAACCAACCTTTCTCAAAACTCTACGGAGCTTATATGCTTTCAAAGATAAATATGGGATGCTGCATTTTTTGAATTATTTATTAAAAAATGCATTAGATTGTTAATATTGTATCCGTAAGATAAATAGATTATTTATATGTCACGAGGAACGGTTGGGGCATGGGGGTTGGTGGAATTAGGAGAATGCCGAAGCTAAAAATCAGCATGAAAAAACCCCCAGCGCTAACTGGGGGAAAACTTCATATCTTGGGGAATATGTTTCCCTTGTGTTTAAGTTATCGGAAGATACTCGGAGCAGTTTCAACAAGAGTCCGTTATAATCTGTTGAGGGTTGCACTCAAATATTTTTGCCCTTCCCGGAAGGCTTTCAGGTTAACTTCCAAAGCTTTGGCCGGTACCATTTCTCTAATAGCGTTTTCCACTTCCTCTGCCGGAATGTTTATGGCTGCGGCCAGCATTCCCACCAAAACCACATTGGCGGCCCGGGAATTACCACATTCCTCAGCCATTCGGGTAGCATCAACAATGGTGGTATCGGGTATAAGGTTGGCAATTCTTTTATCAATATCTACCGGATATTTCAGTTTTCCACTCATTACCGGCAGGGGGTCAACCCGCTCGTCATTAATGATTACTTTACCCCCGGGTTTCAGATAGTCCAACCAGCGGGCTGCTTCGAGCTTTTCAAAAGCCAGCAGGATATCGGCGTCACTTTTCTTAATTATGGGTGAATAGACTTTTTCTCCGTAGCGTACTTGGGAAACAACACTGCCACCCCTCTGTGCCATACCATGTATCTCTGACACTTTGACATCATAGCCCATCTGTACGGCCACCTGAGCAATTATGCGGCTGGTGAGCAGGGTTCCTTGCCCCCCAACTCCTACTATCAGAACATTAGTAGTTTGTTTTGGCATTTTTTATCCCTCCACTATCTTGATGGCCTCAAAGGTACAGACCTGAGGACAGAGTCCGCAGGCTACACAAGTATTGGGGTTAATTACGGCCTTTCTATTTTCCTCTACCCAATAAATCCCGGTGCAACCTATCTTTATGCAAAGCTTACAGCTTTTACAGAGTTCTGGGTCAACATAGAATTCTTTATCTGGAGCTTTCTTCACCAGCAAGGCACAGGGACGCTTGGCAATAATTACTGAAGCTTCCCGGCGGTTCAATTCCTCTTCCAGGGTCTGGCGAAATTCGTCTAATTGCAAGGGGTCCACTATGCGGACATGCTCTATACCGATAGCCTTGACCAGGGCTGGTAAATCCAGCTTTCGGGTAGGTAGATTCCTGATGGTTTTACCGGTAGCCGGATGATCCTGGTGTCCGGTCATGGCGGTGGTATCATTATCCAGGATAATAACGGTGGAGGTTCCCTGGTTATAGACAACATCAATCAGTGGCGTAATTCCGGAATGGACAAAGGTGGAATCCCCGATAACCGCTACCACCTTGCGGGCAAAGTCCTCTCCATTGGCCTTCTCCATGCCCAGAGACATACCAATACTGGCTCCCATGCAAACACAGGCATCCATCCCATCCAGGGGACTCAAAGCACCCAGAGTGTAACAGCCGATATCCCCCATTACATGCAGCTTCATTTTCTTCAGGGTGTGAAATACGCCGCGATGCGGGCAACCCGGGCACATCAAGGGTGGCCGGGGGGGTATCTCCTGGTCCAGGCCGGAACCTTTCCTGGAACTGATTCCTAATAAGACTTCTTCAATCATTTCCGGGCTGTATTCACCCAGAAGGGTGAAAAGCTCTTTGCCTTCGACCTTTAAGCCCCAGGCTTTTAACTGTTCCTCAATTACCGGTTCCAATTCCTCAAGCACAATAAGCCTGTCCACTTCGGCAGCGAAAGAGCGGATTAATTTTTCCGGTAGTGGATTGACCATACCGAGCTTTAATACGGAAACTTCGGGCATTACTTCACGCAGGTACTGGTAAGATACTCCACTGGTAATAATGCCTATACTTTTATCTCCCCATTCCATCCGGTTCAGTTCCGTAGTTTCGGCATATTCTTTTAGCTGCAGGATACGCTTTTCCACTTCCACATGACGCAGGCGAGCAAAGCCAGGCAGCATAACATATTTGGGGGCATCTTTCTTATAGTCTTTCAAACCCACTTCTACCCGCTCCCCGGTCTCAACCAGGGTCTGGGAATGGGAAAGCCGGGTAGTAACCCGCAACATTACCGGGGTGTCAAATTCTTCGCTGATATCAAAAGCCAGGCGGGTAAAGTCCAGTGCTTCCTGGCTGTCTGCCGGCTCTATTACCGGCATTTTGGCAAAACGGCCGTATCCCCGGTTGTCCTGTTCATTCTGGGAAGAATGCATCCCCGGGTCATCAGCGGAAACCAGGACCAGACCAGCGTTTACTCCGGTATAGGAAAAGGTATACAAAGGATCAGCCGCCACATTTACTCCCACATGTTTCATAGCTACCAGGGTTCTTGCCCCGCCGATAGAGGCTCCCACTCCTACTTCCAGGGCTACCTTCTCATTTGGAGCCCATTCGGCATAAAGGCCTTCATAATCGGCAAAAGTGCTGACAATTTCGGTACTGGGGGTACCGGGATAGGCTGTAGCCACAGTAGCACCAGCTTCATAGGCTCCCCTGGCGATAGCTTCATTGCCTATCATCAGTTTCTTCATGGTCTTCCTCCTCACCCTTAGTTGATATACAAGAATAACCACTCATCTACCGGGGATGAGCGGTATCCTCACTTTCCTTACAAATTATTTATTAATATCGCTTATATATTCCCAGAATGATAGTATCACAACTTTTGTCCGGGTGTAAATGCTTATGTTGCAGCTAGCTCGATGATGATACCCTGTACTTATTCCATTCTACAATGGCAGCAGTCAGCAAACGGGCCATATGGTAAACCGGAGTGATACTCCCCTGCCCCAGTGAAGTCCAGTTTCTAACCTCCGGTTTGATGCCTACCATGGCAATAATGGAGAATTCACCTACTGCAGGCAGTCTTTTGCCCAGGGCTTTACCGGGAAACAAGGGGCCGTGGCGGAACTTAATTATTCCTTGCTCTTCTTCCCTGCCCACCGAGGCATCTATAGCTATCTCGATTCCTGACGGGTGGTCATTTTTTATTACATTTAATTTTTGCTTCAGGTTTTTACCATGCAATGGATGCTCCAGACTTCCGAATACCCGAAGCTCGGGGGCTTGCTCCTTAATCATGGTTCCGGTTAAAGGCCCAAAACAATCGAGTATATTGCGGTCGGTTCCAATACAAAGAAAAAGGGGTTCTCTTTCCAGAAGTTTCAAATTACTATGCAATGCCTCTATCAGAGCATCTTTGGCAGCAAGCTGGCGGTAATGTTTTTCTACTATAATCATTAGAGTGGAATAACCTCCAGAACCTCTTCTAATGCTTTTATAAATCGTATATTCTCTTCCGTGGTTCCAATGGTCAGGCGGATAAAAGTGGGATATCCAAAAATATCACCGGTACGGATTATCACTCCACGCTGGAGAAGTTCTTGGAATACGGCCTGGCAATCCCTTCTTGTATCCAGGAAAATAAAGTTAGTATTGGTTTTCACGAAATCCAGACCAAGTTGTTTTAATTCCTGATAGAGATAGTCTCTCCCCTGTAAATTGTGCTGACGGCTTTTTTTCATAAAATCAATATCCCGGAGGGCGGCCTGAGCTGCGATCTGGGCGGCAAAATTTACATTAAACGGCTCTCGCACCCGGTCGAGAGCAGCAGCAATTGCGGGTGTGGTAAGGGCATAACCTATCCTTAAGCCGGCCAAACCGTATATCTTGGAAAAGGTTTTTAGTAGAACTATATTCCGCCCTTCCCGCAAATACTGGAGCCCGCTGCCAAAAGCCGGGTTATCCACATATTCTCCATAGGCTTCATCAAAAACTACCAGTATCTCACCGGGTACCTGCTGCATGAAAAGCTCTATTTCTTCCTGCTCTACAATGGTTCCGGTGGGATTATTGGGATTACAGAGGTAGATTATTTTGGTTCTGCTATTTATTGCCTCAAGGATGGCTTTCAGGTCATACTGGTATTCTTTAAGGGGTATGGCCATTGAATGAGCGCCCATAATGGTACTGGTGGACTCGTATTCCGAAAATGTCTGTTCAGCATGGATAACTTCATCTCCCGGATTAATAAAGGTTTGGGCCAGCAAGAGAAGCAATTCATCAGAGCCATTGCCCAGAACTAGCTGTTCCGCTGGTATTTGCCAAAATGACGCCAGTTCTTGTTTTAGTTCATAGGCATTGGCATCAGGATAAAGATGAATTTTATTAAGACCTTCCTGCAAAGCCGCCAAAGCCAGCGGTGAAGTTCCCAGAGGGTTTTCATTGGAAGCTAATTTAATAATACTGTCAAGCCCCAGTTCCCGCCTAACCTCCTCAATGGGTTTACCAGGAACATAAGGTTTTAAGCGAAAAATGTCTTTCCTGGCTCTACTTTCTACAAAATCATCCATGAATACTGGCCTCCATTGTAATTTGCTATTCTTCTTGATTTATCCGGCAAGAAGCTTTAGTCTTGGAGCATTTCTTTGATATAGGGCGGAAGGCAAAATGCCGCCCGGTGAATTCCTTCATCATAATACTTCAAATAGCCAAGATCAGCTGGTTTTTTTGCCAATTCCCAGGGAGTATATTTTTTGCTGCCCATGGTAAAAGACCAGGGGCCACTTACATAGGTAGCTATTGGCGCCAGGAAGACCCGGGTCAGAGGAAAGACCGTGTTGATTTGCCGGTAAACGGAACGAAATATTTCCCCATAAAAAATCGGGGATTCAGACTGAACCACCAGAAGCCCGTCTTCTTTAAGTATCTTATATACATCCTGATAAAACTCCAGGTTAAATAACGGTGTGGCCGGCCCTAAGGGATCAGAGGAATCTACAATAATTACATCATATCTGAATGAGGTCTCTTTTACAAAGTGAACTCCATCAGCAATATGTAAGTTTAAGCGGCGATCGGTAAAACCGCAAGATATGGCAGGGAAAAACCTTTTGCTATTCTCCACTACCCGCTCATCTATTTCCACCAGTTCTACCGTATTGACCTGGCTGTGTTTGAGTACTTCACGCAAGGTTCCCCCATCACCCCCGCCGATTATCAATACCCTCTCGGGGCAAGGGTGGGTACACATCCCCACATGGCTGATCATTTCATGATAAATAAATTCATCTTTCTCACTTATTTGCAGGGCATCATCCAGAAGCAGGGCCTTCCCCCATTCCAAAGTTTCCACCACTGCCAGCTTCTGATAACGGGTCTGTTCTTCGTGTAAAATATCTTTGATTTTCCATTTAACAGCATAACCCTCGGTATGCTTTTCACAAATCCAGGATCTAGTCATTCTTTTCCTCCAGTGAAATAAGCCCTTTATAGAATTGTTTTTCTCCCATTTATTAGCTCGGAAATAATCTTCATATGGTCCTTAATTGCCTCTTGATCATTAAAGTCTAGAGCTAAAAGAGTAGCTTCAATAATTTTGTCCGTTTCGGAATCCTCAAAACAATCCATCCATTCCTGCAAGAGCAAGAACAGTTCCGGGTGCTGCCTGCTCACTACACTGAGGTCAAGGAGGTTTAGGAGAAAACGCATTTGTTCTTCGCCAAGCTCCCCCTTGAGGCAGCTATCAACTACCAGACTGGCGGTCTCGCCATAGATTTTTTTTACCAACTGTTCAACATTAGGCATTATTCATCAATCCTTTTGGCATCTCCCATTATCTGCTTCTGCAAATCAAAGGTTATTGGAATACGCACACCACTGCGGCCATCTCTATTTTTGTCAATATGAATGTAATAATTCGGATTGATATAGTTCTTTAATTCTTCTCTTTCTTCCAGCTCTTCCCGCGATATAGGTGTCAGTTTTAACATAAGGTCGCACTCATTCTTCATCCGTTTGGCTCCCTGCAGACTACCATCCGGGTTTAATTGGACCAGACACATGACTACTATCTTCAAATTCTGGGCCAGCATTTTTAAAGTTTTAACGATTTGCTCCAATATTTGCCATTCCGATAACTTGGGGTCCAGCTTATCCATTCGCCCCACATAGTCAACTATCATCATTTCTATGCTCTTTTGAGCTTTGAATTTACGGGCAATGGAAATAGCTTTTTCCGGGGTAAGATTAGGGCAGGGATAGGAATAGAAACCGCTTTCGCGAAGCTGGGAGTAGCCATTGAGGATGATAGAGAGTTCAGTCTCGTTAATATCGCCGCTACGAACTCGATCATGGTCGATTTGCGATAGAATCGAGCCCCAGCGCAAAGCTATCTGTTCCCTGCTCATTTCGGTATTAAGGTACAAAAGGTTCTTACGCCCGTCAACGGCTATAGCCCTGGATGTGTGCAAGGCAAAAGAAGTCTTGCCATGCCCGGTTTGAGCACCGAGGATTATTAAATCACCCGCTTTATAGCCTAGGGTTATATGGTTCAAGTTATCAAATCCGGTGGGAAGTCCATCCAGGGGAAGAACCCCTTTGTGCAACTCGCGAATTTCCTTTAAGCGGAGAAACCTGCGTTCAACTTCGCTATAACCCAGGTTGGCCATATCCGCTGGGGAATCGATTTTATCGTCGATTTCCAGTGCGGTAAGGTTGGTCAGTTCCTCCTCTGCCGCCATAAGTACCTGTTCGACATCACTTTCCTGCTTTTCTATGAGAAGCTGCATATTCCTTTTAAGAAAGGCTTCAAATTTGCGCAAGCGGGCTTTGTCTTTAACCTTTTTAATCCAGTACTTGATGTTCTCATCATCTATGTATTGTTCGACTATATATTTGAGTTCTTCTATATCCCGGGGATTGGTAAATACACCCAGGCTGTGCCCTTCCTTGAGAAGCTCCACCAGGGTGGGGCGAATTTCCCTCTCAAAAAGACTGATAGCCAGATCAAAAATAGTAGCATGTCGCGGTGAATAAAAGTCAGCATTGGACAAAAGGTCGTAGACTTCAATACACGCATCTTCAGAATGAAGCATGGAAGATAATACCCGTCGTTCACTTTCCAGGTCAATAAGGTAATCTTCCATGGAAGTTTCATTCTTTCTAAAACTCAAAGGAATCACCATCCAAATAAAACCGGGGAAAATATCCCCGGTTTCTATTATACCTTATTTTTGGCTCCACCTGTAGTAGAAGGAGGCACATAGATTTCATATTCCAGGTTGACGGGCTTTCGTTTATCATAGCTGCTGGCTGCTATGGATTTCTCCTTCTTATTCCTTAGTTTTAACTGGGCTATTTCTTTGTCCACTTCTTCCACTTGCCGGATTTCTTTGCTCATCCAATCATGAAGAACGCTGTCCATATATTCCAGACCGGCATTTTTGGTTCGCTTACACATTACTTCTCCAGCTTTCATGATCATAGCATGAGAAAATCCCCAATCATGCCGCCATTTATAGTAAACCTTTTTACGGGCCTCGGCGGCCATGTCAATGCCGGTAAAGCTGCCAAATTCGGCAATGTCCGGGTCAAACTTGTTGACTCTTAAGACACGACTCCTCTCCACATCCACATATTTCTTAAAATAACTTTCCAGCCCTTCAACGGTATTGATGGAGTATTCCTTTATATCCCGGGCTATCTGACTGATATCCCGCGGGTTGTAAATGCTTCGTTCAAAACACATCTCCAGTATACATAAAAGGAACTCTGGGGATAAGGCTAGCTCTTCCAGCCATTTGTTTAACTCGCCGGCCATCTTTACACTCATTAGGTTTCCGGTCTTTTTGGCTATAAAGTCTCCAACTTTTTTAAAATCGGAACTGGACTGCTTAATAAGTTCCCGGGAAACCAGCTTGTTTTCCTCTATCTGCAATTCCAGTTGCTCAATCTTAGTGCGGTATTCCCCCAAAAGATTTTCCACCTCTTTGGAATGGCTTGGATTTTCAGCAGGAGATGGCAGGCAAAAATCAGAATGGTCTCTCCTTATGAGGGACTCCAGTTTTTCTGCCAGCGGATCCAAAAAAACCTCCCGTTCAGCTAGATTTTGATTACTCTGCAGGGCAACTATACCCAGCTTCTGCAGACGGTTCAGTCGGCGGGAAATTTTCATTTTACCTAGAGAAGGACAGGCTTGGAGAACTTGTCCTACCTTTATTCCGGTCTGATACAAGGGTTTGGTTCTTTCCATGGTGTATAGCAAGGCGGCTATAATAGCGATATCTTCCAATTCAATATCCAGTTCCCGGGCATAAGCAAAGAGCATACCAGGGAAGTTCACAAAACCCCAACGAAAGATTTCCAACCAGGCAGTTCTTTTTTCCATATTATTCTTGACCTCCATTAGCAAGTAAAAAAATTATAACATTTGAAATTATAAATCTACAAATTGCATAAGATTAGCTTTAAACATAAAAGACGCAAATTAACTATATAAACTATGGAGCAAAATATATTTCTGCATGAAAATCAGACTTGACTGATTAAGAAAGAGGAAAACCAGGAACTATGTCCTGGTTGTATTAGGATTCTATGGAAGTATCCCGGCAAAATATCCTGGTATAGCTCTGGGCGATTCATCCCTTTATAACGAGGCGAAATATGTCCTCCGCTTCTTTAAGCGGCCGGATTCCTACTAACAAAACAGGCGGCGGGTTCTAATCCACCTACCTCGTTGCAGCGGTGTGTTGAAACTGCTTAGGCAGTTTCTTCCGATGCTTAAAGACCCCTGCTTGATCGATCTTCTGCCAGGATTCAATGATTTTATCATAATCTCCTATTTGCCAGTTTTCCCGGAATATCCAAAGAAATTTTGGGATAAATCTAATTATACCGCAACTATATTTCGCGCGTCCCTTTTTTGTGATAAACGACAAAAACCCTGGTGAAAATCGATAATCTCAAATCTAACCACGGTAAGATTACCGCTTCTAATAGCCTTCTCAATATTGTCAAAACTACTGTGGGCAAATTCCTTTACTACTTCACAACTATCTAAATCATCGATAACTTCGGCAAAACGGTTATGAACCTGCTCAAATATGCCATAATACAGTTCCTTAATCTGCCTGACCCGTTTTTCAATTTGCCTCAGGTCAAAATCATCCCTTTCCACCAGATGTAAAAGGCTGTGAAACAAATTGTGTAAAAGGTTGTTATGGAACACTGCTGCCATGGCTTCCCGTTTGTATTGTTTATAGAGCAAGTAGCGGAGATAGTCTTTCAGGCCTTTTTGCCCTGATGGTCCCAGTATCTGGTAGGCGTTCAGAAGTTCAACCTCGTTAACAGTAATATCACCGATCACGAAAAAACCTCCTTCAATTTGTTCATTAAAAGAGGTTTCAATTAATACTAATTTAATTCCTTTAGTTATTTATCGTATAATTCTGGTCAAATCCAAGTCACTTCGATATAATACCCTATTTCCTTACACAATTTTGCTGATTCTTATTTCTTTATGTCGCCGAAGAAATCTATCCATCCTCTCCAGGGCTTCTTCAATATTAGAAATGCTGGCGGCATAACAACATCTGATATGCCCGTCCCCACTGGCACCAAAGGCATTACCGGGTACTACCGCCACCTTTTCCTCCCAGAGCAGCTTTTCACAGAAATCTTCACTGCTCATCCCGCTTGTTTTGATGGAAGGGAAACAATAAAAGGCCCCCCGAGGTTCGAAGCAGTCCAATCCTATTTCCTGCAATCCGGATAGGATTAGCTTGCGGCGGTAATTGTAGTTATCCACCATTTTTCTCATTTCTGTTTCCCCATGACGAAGGGCTTCGATGGCCGCTTTTTGTCCCATAATCGAAGCACACATAATAGTATATTGATGGATTTTGGTCATGGCTCCGATTATATCTTGATGACCGCAGGCGTAACCTATTCTCCAGCCGGTCATAGCAAAGGCTTTGGAAAAACCATTCATCATTATAGTACGGTCTTTCATGCCGGGTAGACTGGCAATAGAAACATGTCGTCCATAATAGCTTAGCTCAGAGTATATTTCATCAGATATCACCAGCAAGTCGTTTTCAATTATGATATCCCGCAAAGCCTCCAAGTCCTCTTCATACATCACCCCACCAGTAGGATTGTTAGGGTAGGCCAGGACCAGGATTTTGCTCCTGGGGGTAATATAACGGGAAAGAATATCCGGACGCAAACGGTACTGGTCTATATCATAAGTCGGAACCGGGACAGCAGTGCCATAAGCCAGGGTGGCTCCTGGCGCATAGGATACAAAAGAAGGCTCCGGTACCAAAACTTCATCACCAGGTTCCAGCAAAGCCCGCATAGCCAGATCTACTGCTTCACTAACACCGACAGTGACCAGCACCTCTTTTTCCGGTGAATACCCTATCCCTATCCGCCGCTTCTCGTAGGCGGCTATTTCTTCCCGCAATTCCAACAGGCCCTGGTTGGAAGTATACATGGTATAGCCCCTTTCCAGGGAATAACAACCAGCCTCGCGAATATGCCAGGGGGTAACGAAATCCGGTTCTCCTACCCCCAGGGAAATCACCCCATCCATCTGGGTAACCAGATCAAAAAACTTTCTAATCCCCGATGGGGGTATGGATTTTACCGAATTGGCAATATGATGTTTCATGCTGTTCACGGGCTCACCACCAATCTTTTGTCTTCTTCCGGTTCCTCAAAAATAAAGTTTTCCTGCTTATAACGCTTGAGAATAAAGTGGGTTACGGTGCTTTGCACATGATCCAGGGTGGAAAGCTTATGGGAGACAAACCAGGCAATATCCTTCATGCTTTCCCCATTTACTACCACGGAGAGGTCATAGGTACCACTCATGAGATAAACACAGCGAACTTCCGGATAGCGGTAAATTTTTTCCGCCACACTATTGAAGCCCACTTCTCTTTCCGGAGTTACTTTAACATCAATCATGGCAGTAACCCCATCATTACCCAGCAATTCCCAGTTAATAATGGTGTTGTAGCCCAGTATTATCTTCTGTTTTTCCATTTGTTCGATAATACTCTTTATTTTCGTTTCATCTTCATCCAGCATGGTGGCTATGGCTTTGCAGCTTAAACGCGCATTATTTTCCAGCAAATGCAAAATCCTTTTTTCCAGTTCCATCTACTTTCCTCCTCCTTTATTTATCCGATGCAAAAACCTAATAATAAATAAAAAAACCCTCATCCTGTAAGGGACGAGAGTTTGCTCCCGCGGTACCACCCTGATTGGCCAAGGCCCGGCTCTATTCCAAATAACGGATGGATTCCGTCCGGCTTGCTATCATTATCGTGATATTTCACCGGAACTCTCAGGTGGCTTTCGTTGCCCAACTGCTGCCGGGTTTTCACCAGACCCCGGCTCTCTGCCATCAGCCAAGGCAATTACTCTTCTGATCATCGCTTTTGTTTTAAGCATCGGTGTAAACTGCTTAAGCAGTTTACACACACCGCTGCAACAAGGCAAGAGATTAGAACCCACCGCCTGTTTTGCCAATAGGCGACCGTTTAGCGGGGGACATATTTCACCTCGTTATAAATTTATAGAATATGCTATCACTTTCGCGGGCTATTAGTCAAGGTGTAAAAAAATTCTTTTAGGATACCCGCCGGGAATCCTCCCTATTTCAATGGGGAGATGAATGTACGAATCTTGATAAAATATCAGGTTATACTGGACGGCCTATTAAAAAAAATGAACTCATCTGTTTAAACTGTTAAATGCATTTTCACGTATAATCCCCCGCCTCGTTGCGGTGTTGTGTTGAAGCTGCTCTGCGGTTTCTTCCGATGCTTAAAAGAGGCGGCTTTGCATTCAATAGCGTCCACTTTTTAAAATGGAATAAACCATGAAAAGTCCAAGAATAATAGCCAGGGCAAATCCGATTTCAACAATAGGAATATGGTTTAAAAGACTACTTCGCTCCATTCCTGCCACCAATGAAGTTCCGACTACAATACTGGCCAGGATTATAGAGAGTGAAATCCGATTGGACATTACATCGACTTTAACCACCGCCCGTCTGAGCTCAGGATATTCCATCATAAGGCTCAGCTGCCCGGATTCCAACATTTTAAGGATCTTAGCAATATCGGAGGGAAAAGAACGGATCAGTTCCAGGTATTCGAGGAAAGAGCTTTGTGTTTCCTTCCATAAATTTTCCGGGGTAAATTTTCGTAAGAGCAATTTTTTCCCATAAGGCTCAGCAATATTAACAATGCTGATTTGGGGATCAAGCTGGGCCACCAGGCTTTCCACTGTCATTAGCATTTTAACCATCAAGGAGAGCTCCGGCGGCAACCGCAGTTGGTACCGTACAGATAGTTCAATCAATTCGGATAGAGCCTCCCCCACCTTTATTTGGGAGAGAGGCAAGCCATAGTACTTCTGCTGCAGGCGGGATACATCCCGCCTGAATTCCTCAAAATCAACATACTGCCCGCCAATCCCAATGGCCAGCAATGCTCGGCTGACCCCCTCCACATCATATCTCATCATGCCGATCAAGAGTTTGATGCATTTACCCTGCATCCTTTCATCAATAATCCCCACCTGGCCAAAATCGTAAAATATTATCCTTTCGCCGCTGGCTATGGCCAAATTCCCCGGGTGGGGATCAGCATGCAATAAACCCTGTTCAAATATCTGCTTGAACAGGGCATCAACCAGGTTGCGAGCAATAGCAACCGTATCCAACCCGGACTGCTTCAGGCTAATATAATCAGATATTTTAATTCCGGGAACATATTCCAGAGCCAATATTTTTTCTGAAGAATAGTCCCATATGACCTGAGGGATAATGACATTTTTATCATTTTTAAAAGTCTGATAGAATAGTTCCGCATTTCTCGCTTCAACCCGGAAATCCAACTCATTGTGTATAGCTTGCCCCAGTTCCTCCATTATCTCGTTCAGTCTATAAATGCGAGCCCAATAGTTGCGCTTTTCCAACCCTTTGCAAAGTTCGCGCAGTATATCCAGGTCTTCTTCAATAGTCTTGTCAATGCCTGGCCGTTTGATTTTCAAGACCAATTTTTGCCCTGAAGGTAAAAGAGCCTCATGAACCTGAGCAATAGAGGCTGCCGCCAGCGGTTCCGGATTGAACCAGGTAAAGTCTGTCTCCAGGTCTATACCTACTTCCTGGCAAAGATGATAAAATTCTTCAAAGGAAAAGGGGGGAACCTCGTTCTGGAGTTTCTCCAGTTCCTTTATATATTCGGGAGGCAAGAGATCAGGCCTGGTACTTAATAGCTGTCCCAGTTTGACAAAGGTAGGACCCAAGTCTTCCAGTGCTAAACGCAACCTTTGCGCTGCACTGGGCGAGCGCAGCTCACGGCCAAGCTCTGAGCTTTTCTTTAAATGTAACCATGCTGGCCAATCAAAGCGATCAAACAAAAAACCAAAACCATGTTTGATCAAGACATTGACTATTTCTCTATAACGGGGCAAATGTTGCAGATACCCAATACCTGTCCTAAAATTCACCAAAGCTCCTCCCAGAATAGTTTATAACAGGTTTCCTAACTCCCCCCATCCTGAAAATGCATAGTTTCATAAGGAGTGGGGCCAAGTTAAAAATGCTAAGAAAACCACTCCTTGTTTGTTTCAAACGGCCCTCTATTCCCCTTGAATTCCATTACCTGTTTTTTCTTCCAGGTCACGAATCCTCTTCTCCAAGGCCTCAAAATCAGATTTGCTTACATAGGGAAAAGTACTTTTCATTTCTTCAAATTCCTGTCGAATAGTCTTGCGCAATTCGCCCTTCTCTTCTTCCCCTCTTTTTATAGCTTCATCCACAAAATTTTTGGCCTCATCCCGGCTAATCTCACCTTTTTCCACCATTTCAGCAAAGAATTTCTCTGCATGGTCCCGGGTAATACTCAAGGCTCCCAATCCAAAATATAAGGCTTTTTTCATCATACTCAAAACACTTCCTCCCTAAGCTTTTTATGTTTATCTTATCACAATATGTTTCCCGCTTCTATTTTATGCATAAAAGACCAATATAATTCACTACTTGGGTAGTAATAGCAGTAAGATTATCATTTTTACCGAGCTCTTCAATCTCCTTAAGCTTTAAGCAAATCTTTATTAGACACCTATAATGCTTATCGCCAAAAAAACGGGATCATTTCACATGAGAAAATCTTGGAGATTCCCCAAAAGTATAACATTGCCCGGAGGGCTACATAATCCTCTATTATCGGATGATGGCGGTGGCGGCTTAGGAATATGTATGGGACTACATTTATTCAACTATAGTATATTATTTATAAGGTGACCTTTTTTACGAGGAGAGATTCGTAATGAAGAATTAAAGGCTATGAATGCTTATAAAAGAGATGTAACCAAATCTCCTGAAGCCGCTAAAGCCTTTTTGATACGTATTGGAGCTTTTGATATTAAATAATAGTAAGGAAACTGAATAATATGATGTATTCGAAGTCACATACATTAGTTTTCGGCTTTCACGGTTGCGGTAAAAATCTTGTTGAAGCAGTAGTAAATTGCCAAGTTTGATACAGCAAGCACCTCCCCAAAAAACTATGGCACCAAATACCCAAAACTTAAAATCTACAGAAAAACCAAAACCGCGCAAAACGCGCGGTTACTTGCTTTCTTATGGTGGGCCATGCAGGAATCGAACCTGCAACCTTCTGATTAAGAGTCAGCTGCTCTGCCTGGTTGAGCTAATGGCCCAGAAATTTGCTACAGTTGATATTATAATTCCAGTTAAAGAATAAATCAAGGGATACTCTGCTTTTTTGCTAATCCACATCAAATTGTTTAGCCTCCAGAAATGGCTCCTTTTGGTTTACTTCTGGAGGATTTATTTCCACTACATTCTTTTCTTCGGTATCTTGAGACCGGCGCCTTATTCCGCTGCTAGGTCAGAGAGCTCCCGGGGAGGTACTTGGATTCCATCCTTAAATACCCGCATGTTGTCACCGGAAATGTCATCTATAACTACTATCTCCTGCCCTACCCTGCCGAACTCGAATTTTATATCCACCAGTTCCAAGCCCTTTAAGGCCAGGTCGTTTTTGATAATTACCGCTACTTTACGGGCCAGTGCCTTGATGGTGTCCAGTTCCCCATCTGTAAGCAGTCCGAGCTGTATCAAGCTTTCATCATTGATCAAGGGGTCCCCGCGCTCGTCATCTTTCAGGGTTACTTCCACCAGTGCATTTAGGGGTTGAAACTCCTGGGCATAGCGGGCATAACGACGCAGGAAGCTGCCATAGGCTTTAAAGCGGCATACTACCTCCAGACCCTGACCAAAGGTTTGAGCTTTCCAAACTACCATATTGTTCTTAGCCAGGTCGGAGTCGATATAGTGGGAAGGAACGCCTTGCTCCTGCAAAAGCTTAAAGAAATGCTGCGACATCTTGAGAGAGGATTTCCCTTTACCCTCCAGCTTACCCAGTACATAGTTTGAACCCGGGTCAATGCGTCCTTCTTCTCCGGTGACATCATCTTTAAACTCCAGTACACACTTGTCCTGATCCAGTTCGTAAACCGCCTTGGTTTTACCATCATATAGCAACTTCATTTTATCTACTGACCCCCTATTCAATATCTTGCTGTTTCAAGTATCTCCATCTCTATTGTAGAGTAATCACCCGGCAATGCAAAGCAACCGGGGAAAAAATATTGTATACTTGCCGGGCTTTAGTTGTAGAGGGTATGCACAACAGCTTTCTCAATTATAGTCTTACCGTATTTCCCCATTTAAAAAAATAAAAATTAATGAATTAATATCTGATTCCCCTGTAAAAAACCCTTTTTGTTGCATAAGGGTTGCATAAATATACAAAGCGTTGGCGAAGCATGGATGCAACACCCTGCGGGTACTCCTGGTGCTCCATCCTTCGGATGTCGCTATTAAGGTTGCCTCCCATGGACGGGAGATTAGCGCGGTACCCCTTTCGCCGCAAGACAAGCAGCCCAGGTGTTGCCCATTTAGACTGCGAGCGGTATATTTATGCAGTGCATATTAATAACTTTTTGCAGTGACATCATATCTTAAAGATAGACAGCAAAAAAACACTGCCTGAACAGTGTTTGCAAATTCACTCTTCGATCTATTCAAGTATTCGTGCAAGGCCATTTTAGAATGACCCCTACTACTACTTGCCTAGTTCTTCGGCCAGGGCTTTGCTCTTCTCCGATAATATCAAGGCCAGATTGGCGGCGTCTTTATTTTTGCCTAGAATCAAGGTTGAAGCCAAGTCAGCAAAGAGATTTTTTAATTCCATAAACAATTTTGTTACCATAATATCATTCCTCCAATCAATCCTAGCGATGGGGAAACAAATTACAGCTACAGGCAATCCTCTATTGGATTGCCTCCTCATAACCGTGAATTTAGTTGTTACTATCTAATTATATACAATAATCAGGCATTATTTAACCCCTTTTTTAAAAATCAGCCGGAAAAGCCAGTTTACTTTAAATACAGAGCTATAGGGCAATGGTCGGAGCCCGGTACTTGATCCAGTATCTCACAGTCTATAATATCATTAACCAGCTTTTCGGAAACATAAAAATAATCAATCCTCCAACCTGCGTTACGCTCCCGGGCCCTGGTACGGTAACTCCACCAGGAATATTGGACTTTTTCCGGATAAAGATAACGGTACGCATCTACATAGCCATGGGATAAAAACTTATCCAGCATTTCCCTTTCTTCTGGCAAAAAGCCGGAACGCTTTTCATTGGTTTTAGGATTTTTCAGGTCGATTTCCCGGTGAGCCGTATTAAAGTCACCGCATATAAGTAAACGGGGATAACGACTTTTGATTTCCTCACAATAGCTGATCAAATACTCGTAAAAACGCATCTTATAAGCCAGGCGTTCCTCTCCCATTTGCCCGTTGGGGAAATAGACATTTAAAATAACCAGGTTCTCATGAAAGCTAATCAAGACCCGGCCTTCATTGTCAAACTCCACAACCCCCAGGTTTTTTTCCACCTGCAAGGGTACTTCTTGAAAATAGCTGGCCACCCCGCTGTAACCCCTTCTCTGCCCTGAGTTCCAGCAACTCTGGTAGCCCTTAATGTTTAGCAGAGATTTTTCCAATTGTTCGGGATGGGCTTTGGTCTCCTGCAGGCAGAGAACATCCGGTTGCTCTTCCATTAGCCACGAGATAAAACCCATTTTTTGAACCGCCCTGATACCATTAACATTCCAGGAATATATCTTCATATACAAACCTTCCCATACCTTGGAAAATAAATCGCTCATTACGCTTCTGATTTGCTTGGATTTAATTGACCGTAGGTCAATGTTCCAGGTTTGCTACTGGTTGATATTAAGGTAGCTTTTTAAGGATCTGGTCAATAATAGCATTCATCTCCTTGGAGCTATACTCTTCTACCTTTCCTTCATCTACCATGGCATTTAGTCTAGTATCCCAGGGTAAGGAACCCAGAAAGTCCAGTCCGCTATCACTGGCCACCTTTGCTCCCTGGCTTGTCCCGAATATCTCCAGCTTTTCCCCGCAGTGTGGACAAATGGCATGACTCATATTTTCAATCAGTCCCAGTATAGGAACATTGAGCTTTTTAGCCATATTTATAGTCTTCTTGACTACCATAAAGGCCAAGTCTTGTGGTGAAGATACAATCACTATGCCCTTAACAGGTAAGGATTGAATTACAGTCAGTGGAACATCGCCGGTTCCAGGAGGTAAGTCTACTACCAGGTAATCCAAATCTCTCCAATCTACTTCGCCCCAAAACTGATTTACCGCACCAGCCAAAAGGGGGCCGCGCCAGATGACCGGATCGTCTTCATTGGGAAGGAAGAAGTTTACGGATATGATTTTTATGCCCAACTTGGTAAGAGGAGGAGTCATGCCATATTCGCTGGCCGTAATTTGGGGTTTGTGGATACCAAAGGCTTTAGGCTGGCTGGGGCCGGTTATGTCTGCATCTAAAATCCCGACAGCAAAGCCTTCTTTGGCCAGGTTGGAGGCAATGAGAGCCGTTACCGATGATTTTCCTACTCCACCCTTACCACTCATAACCACGATAACATTTCGAATTTGATTTAAGGCCCCCAGAAGCGATTTTTCCACTTCTACTCCACAATCAGCGGGGTCAATGTTGCAGCCGCCATTGGAGGGACAGGTTTTGCATTGTTCAGACATGATTTTACTCCTTTCACTACTCTTTAGTTCCTCTTATTATATACCTCAAAGACAGATCTCAAGCAAGTTTTTTTGCACATATGCTCACAAACCTTTTTCCCTGCCCCATACGCTCAAACAATGCGGTTGGGAAAGCAATACCAATATGGTATTATTGAGACTGGAATTTGATTTTTTCCCCTGATTTAATATGACTCGGCAAAGATTCGGCAAAGATATTGTATATAAACAGGATATTATTGTTTTTTGCAATTAATTTTTGATGTCACTGCAAGAAGTAATAAATATGCTTAGTGTGCATAAATATACCGCTCAGCTAGCGACTGCAAGGCATTGTAAGGGCGGTCTTCGACCGCCCGCTTTCACCTTCGCCAACGCTCGCTTTGTATATTTATGCAACCCTTATGCAACAAAAGGGGTTTTTGCAGTAGAGTCATTTTTATATTTTACACAAGTAAGATTTAGTGAAAAAAGTATTATTTTCAACTATGAACTGGAACGACTATTTTAAAATTTCCTTAGAGGGTTAAATCAAATTATTATAAAATGAAAGCTGCCATATAAATCTGCGTATAAATGTTTAAGGTAGCTGGGGAGCTGGATCAGGTGATAAGTGATGAATTGTTGGCGGAACAGGCACTGTTGGGCAACATTGCGGCATTTGAAGAGCTGGTTAACCGGTATAAGAAATCGGTATTTGCTATTGTCTATCGGATAACTGGACATTATCAAGATGCTGAAGATATCAGTCAGGAAGTCTTTTTTACCCTTTTTGAAAAGCTCTATCAATTTGACCGCCAAAAAAAATTTTCGCCCTGGCTTCATCGTATTGCAGTCAACACTAGTATAAGTGCGCTTCGCAAGAAAAAAAATATTATTAATCTGAATTTTGATGAGTCATTTGTTTCTATATCATTTAATAAACAAAGTCATTTCGATACCGGTGATCCGCAATTATTTATGGAAAGAGAAGAATTGCGGAAGGAAATAGGCACTGCTATTATGCAGTTGCCGGAAAGCTATCGAACAGTTATTGCTTTGCGTTATCAAATGGAGTTTAACAACCAGGAGATTGCTGATATCCTGGGGGTTAGTAAGGATAATATTGAAGTTAAAGTGCACCGTGCCCGCATGGCTTTAAGAAAAAGAATTTTGAACAACCGCAAGGAAAGGGGGATAATATAGGTGAAATGCCATAATTTGGACAGTTTCCTTTCCTATTGTGATAACACCCTCACCCCTAAAAAACGTCAGGCGGTTGATGAACACCTGCAAAAATGTATTTCTTGCCGCCATAAAATGGATTTGGTGAATTTAGAAAATGAGCTTATTAAAGAGGCAGCAGATATCCCCCCACTTTCAGAGACTTTTACCAGCGATTTGATGACGCTTATTGAAACTCGCTATGGATCCATAGCTCCCCAGAACGATAGCGAAGATCTTCCTGTGGCTTTTCTTGAAAAAAAGAAATCAAACTGGGGAATTATGCGAGCCAGAGTAGCCATCGCTGCAGTATTTCTGCTCGTTTTTCTGGGAGTTAGCCAGTTACTGCAGGGGGGGTGGATAGATCTGGCAGATAAGACCCCTACTAATTCTCAGCCTGTTGTTCCACTATCCCTCAAACAGGATAGGCCCCAAGAAAGTATTATTTCCGGGCAGGTTGAATCGTATAACGCAGTGATAAAGAGTGAATCAAAAGAGGAAACCGAGATTACTCTAGGATATTCTAATAATCTGGAGAAGCCAGCGGCAAAAGTTTCAGCTGATACGGGTGCCGATGAAAGCTGGAAATTAGCCTATCATCCTGACACTGCTCCTTCCCCAGCAACAGACAAAAGAGATCTGCATGAAGCAGCAAACCGGGGCAAATCATCCCCCAGCAATGTTCCCATTGAGGAAGCAAAGATGCTGCTCCCCTCCGGTTTGCCTGAATCCTATCAACTGTTAGGAGCCAGCCAGGGTTCAGCTGAGTATTCCTTTACTTATAAAAAGATAGACAACGGAGTTGAGCTAAAGATTACGGTAAATCCCCAAGAAAACAAGAATGCTGGCTTGATGACTACCTCGGCTTCGGAGCAAGAGAGGCGGGATACTGATAAAACACTTGATCCTCAATCTATGAGCAGTAAAACACTAACGGAAAATCTCTCCAACAGCAGCAAAACGACTACCCCGGTGCTTACTCTTGAGGAAACGATTGATGTTAAGAGCTGTGAGATTACGAGCAGTGAGACCCAGCAGTCGCCTAATTCCTCTCAAGATATTGGTGCTTCTCCAGAATCCATGGTAATGCAAAACTCCATAAAAGAAACCCTGCTTATAGATAATCAGGAGTATCAAGTTACTTTTAGCGGGAACCTTCCTCCAGAAGAACTTGCCAGTGTGGCTGCGGTAATCGATTGGCAAGAGAGCAAACTGGCAGCACAACCTACCGTTCCTTAGAAGGAGTGTATTAAAGCAGAACTCGCTTAGGGGGAAAGCCAGAGTCTTTAGAGAAGTAAGAGAAGTAAAGAGAAAAGGTACGGTAATCTGTTTAATCAGATCAGTTAACAGATAATGCCGTACCTTTATAATTGGTATAAGGAAATCAAATTCTAAGACGCCAGGTGCCGTTCCTTATAGTGGGAAAACTCCATGGAGAAGCCAGCCCTTCCCTGAGTTAATGAACGCAAGACGGTGGAGTAGCCAAAGAGTTCGGCCAGAGGTACGCAACCCCTTATAATCTGAGTATGGTTTTCCATCTCCAGCGATTCCAGTTTGCCCCTCCGATTAGTGATATTATTGATAATGTTACCGGTATATTCCTCCGGGGACACGATTTCCAGCCGCATCACCGGTTCCAGCAGGCGCGGGTTAGCTTTCTTGAGACATTCCCTGGCAGCCAGGAAGCCGGCCGTTTTAAAAGCCATCTCTGAAGAATCAACTTCATGGAAAGAACCATCCAGGAGAGTGGCCTTGATATTTACTACGGGGTATCCCTTAAGCACCCCTTCTTCCAGAGCTTGTTTGATGCCGGCTTCAACCGCTGGGATATATTCCCGCGGTATGTTGCCCTGGCTTATACGGTTAACAAACTCAAAGCCTTCACCGGGTTCCAGCCTCAAAACAACATGGGCAAATTGGCCTTTACCCCCGCTCTGTTTTACATAGCGGGTAACTTGTTCAGCCGACTTCCCAATAGTTTCCCGGTAAGCTACTTGCGGTTGGCCGGTATTAAATTCCAACTTGAATTCCCGGCTGAGTCGCTCAGTCACTATTTCCAGATGCAATTCACCCATACCTGCAAGCAATATTTGCCCCGTTTCCTTGTTATAGGAAATTTTAAATGTCGGATCTTCGGCTGAAATCCGATTCAGGGCTTCAGATATTTTATCAAGTCCCGCTTGGTTTTTCGGTTCTATAGCAATCTGGATCACCGGCTGCGGAAATTCAATGGTTTCCAGAAGAACCGGAGAGCTTTCTGCACAGAGAGTATCGCCGGTGGCAACATCTTTAAGGCCGATTATAGCTACAATGTCTCCCGCGCTTACTTGGGAAATCTCCTCGCGGTGGTCAGCGTGCATTCTGAGCAGTCGTCCTACCCGCTCCCGTTTATTTTTGCTGCTATTAAAAACTGCTGCACCAGCAGTCAAACTACCGGAGTAAACTCGGGCAAAAGCTAGCCGGCCAACATGCCGGTCGTTTATAATCTTAAAGACGAGAGCAGAAAAAGCTTCCTCTGGGTTTGGCATCACAGTAATAGTCTCAGCTGTTTCCAATAGAACCGCTTTGCTACCAGGAATATCCAGCGGTGACGGCAGGTATTCCACTATGGAGTCCAGAAGCAATTGCACTCCGATATTACGATAAGAACTACCACAGCATACGGGTACCATATTTCCGGCCACAGTGTTTGTTTTGATTACCTGGGCCAGCAAATCAGCATTAATTTCTTTGTTGTTATAATATAGATCGAGCAGAGTTTCATCAGTCTCGGCAAGTCTTTCCACCAGGACTGAGCGCCAGTTTCCCGCAATATCTGCATATTCTGCTGGTATAGACTCTTCTGCAATATCATGGCCCAGTTTTCCCGTAAAGGTATAATACTTCATTTTTAACAAATCAATAATGCCGCTGAAGCATTCCTCTTTAAAAACCGGCAGACTAATAATCAACGGATTAGATCCAAGGCGCTGCTTTATCTGCTCCACCACCCGGAAGAAATCAGCCCCTATGGCATCCATTTTATTTACATAGGCGATACGAGGAATCCGGTACTTATCTGCCTGTCTCCATACAGTTTCAGATTGTGGTTCAACCCCACCCTTTCCACAGAAGATTACTACCGCACCATCAAGTATACGCAGACTCCTTTCCACTTCGGCAGTAAAATCCACATGACCTGGGGTATCGATAATATTAATAGTATTGCCCTTCCAAAAGCATCGGGTAGCGGCTGAGGCTACGGTTATTCCCCGTTCTTTTTCCCAGGGCAGGAAATCCATAACACTATCTCCATCATGGGTTTCCCCCATTTTATGGGTTAGTCCAGTGTAATAGAGTATCCTTTCTGTTGTGGTGGTTTTGCCCGCATCAATATGGGCAATAATTCCTATGTTTCTAATCTCTTTTAACATTATGGGAAAAGTTCCTCCTTCAAACGCGAATCACAAAAAGTTGCGGCATTTCTATCCCGCAATACTATTTCTAACGCTGGATGCAAATTTACACCCAAAAATTAATTATAATAGGCTTAGCCTGGCTTGTCAAAGCGAATTATATAAAATATATCACGGGGACGGCCCCCGGCCATAGGGGTTAATACAAAACATTATAACAAAATTCAAGGAATCATACCTTGGCTGATTAAATATTTCTATTTTATTAGAGGTGAAATACATTTGAATTCATGCGTCCCTGCTTCCTGCAACAGATCAAAGACTACTGTCTCCGTATTAGTAATTACCGCTCCCATGTCGCGCATCAAGGCCAGAGCATTTATATAGTTTTCGTCGAAGCGCGAACAGACTGCATCCCTGACCAGGTGAACATTGAAACCCAATTCCAGTAAATCCCGCACGGTTTGAAACACACATACATGGGTCTCACTTCCAGTTACAATAATAGTGTGTTTGCCAATCTTTTCCAAGGTGGTTTTGGCCTCCTGGTTGCATAGAGAAAAACAAGTCTTATCCAGGTAATGATATGAAGTAAGATTATCCTTAATTTCTTTGACGGTAGGTCCCAGTCCCTTAGGATATTGTTCGCTCAGAACTACCGGAATATCAAACTGCTGGGCAGTTGCCAATAGTAGATTGGTATTCTTATATACCCGCTCCCGATCTTTCATAGCCTGCATCAATCTTTCCTGCAGGTCAATAATCATTAATGTGCTATCATTTCTTTGCAAGCGGAACTTTTCCATCTTTCGGCCTCCTCCACATAAGTTATGACTATTTTACCATTCCTTTCGGGGTTTTAAAAAGCTTTTGCATCCACTAAGGAAGTATCAAAGAGAAAGTCGGCTCGCGGGTGGAATAATTATCTCCTAAAAGCCCTTGACAAGCGAGATTAGCATGTAATATAATTTGATTTGCTGAAATAAGCAATGCGGATGTGGCGGAATTGGCAGACGCGCACGGTTCAGGTCCGTGTGAGGGCAACTTCATGGGGGTTCAAGTCCCTTCATCCGCACCATAGTAAAAATAGGGAGGCTAAAACCTCCCTTTAATATTTTTTAGGATACTATTCTCCCCTAAGATAGCACTTACCCTGCCTTCTCTCTATTTCTTTTTTCACTCTCATAGTATAATAGCACATATGAAATCCGCGAAGAACCTGTCTGACTCCCGTGAAAAAAAGGAGATGAGTAATTGCTATATCAGGATAGAAAGGAATTTATTGCAGTATTGCTTATTGTGGTTCTGTCAGTAGTGATTGGACTTTTGCTTATTAA
>NZ_JAQVZX010000084.1 GCF_028707975.1 Syntrophomonas sp. | reverse complement strand
CCGTTCTGCAGCCGGATGGTGTAGTGGTAGCACGACTGACTCTGGATCAGTTCGCCAGGGTTCGAATCCTTGTCCGGCTGCCATATTATGGCCCCATCGTCTAGAGGCCTAGGATGCCGCCCTCTCAAGGCGGAGACAGGGGTTCGACTCCCCTTGGGGCTACCATGCTTATCCCGAACTTAATATATATGTATTCTTGCAAGCCGGAGATTAACGTTTTCCGGCTTTGTTAATATCTTCGGGGTGGTCTTATCTTATTACATGGAGAATTGAGGCGAATAAATATTGCGAACCCTGATTGCCACTGTATTGACCAATAGCAAGCGCAAAGATATTTACTGTGCCGTAAAAAAGCTAAGTGATGCTCAGCTTGATACTTTACGCAAAACCAACCGACCTCAGCTGGAGGAAGCCGGCTTTACCTTCATTAGATTGCTTTCCCTGGAATACCCTGAGGTTAAGGGACATGCCATATTCTTTGAGGGTCATTTCGATGAAATGCTGCGGGTCTTAAAAAGTCTGGAGAAAGGCTACCTGCTATAAATATGAATCTACTGTACCTGGCACTCAATCTTGATGTCACTGCAAAAAGTTATAAATATGCATTAGCATGCATATTTATACCGCTCAGCTACATTAAAAGCGACCGAAGTGTGTGTAGGGAACGACCCCCGTGTCGTTCCGAATCAGGCTTCGCCAGCGCTTTGTATATTTATGCAACCCTTATGCAACAAGAGGGGTTTTTGCAGTAGAGTCAATCTTTAAAATCGGGTTTTAAACATCTGAAGAAACTGCGGAGCAGTTTCAACACAGCGCTGTAACGAGGCAAGGGATTAGAACCCTCCGCCTGTTTTGTTAATAAGAGCCCGGCCGCATAAAGAAGCGGGAATTTATTCCACCTCGCATGGTTGCATTTAAGGTTGCTGAGTGCCCTCACTTTCTTATTAACCCCCCATGGCCCAGGTGCTACAACCGCCGATGAAAAGTGAGTTGGTAGGCGCTTGAATAGTAAGATGTAGTAGGAATCAATTAACCCCTCACCCCTTACCCCTCACTCCTCACTTTAATATCAAAGTCCCTGGCTTTCTTTAGCTTAAGCGCAGGCGGCAAAATTTTCGTCTGCCTACTTGCAGAACCATGGCATCCTGGAGCTCCAGGTTTTCTTCCTGGTATTTTTCCCCATTCACTTTAACTGCTCCCTGTTTAATCATCCGGCGACCATCGCTGGTGGAATTGACCATGGAATTATCGTGGAGAAACTTGGGCAGCCAAACTTCTCTTTCACCGCTATCTATTACTGGTATATCTTCTGGAATATCCCTTCGGGAAAAGACCAGCTTGAATTTTTCCTCAGCTTTCTCTGCTTCTTCTTCATTGTGATAGGTCTTTATTATTTCTTTAGCCAACCATATTTTGGCGTCCCGCGGGTTAAGCTTGCCGGATTTCATATCTTCCTGCAGTGCCATTATATTAGTCATTGGCACCTGGGTTAAAAGCTCAAAATAGCGGGCTATTAATTCATCCGGAATAGACATGGTCTTGCCAAACATTTCATAGGCTTCCTCATTGACCCCTATGTAATTGCCCAGGCTTTTACTCATCTTTTGCACGCCATCAGTTCCTTCCAGTATTGGCATGGTAAGTGCCACCTGGGGTTCAAGGCCGTATTCCCGGAGCAGGTTGCGTCCCACCAGGAGGTTGAATTTTTGATCGGTTCCCCCCAGTTCCACATCGGCACGCAACTCCACTGAATCATAAGCCTGCATCAAGGGGTACATAAACTCATGTATTCCTATGGGTAAGCCTTCACGATAACGCTTGGAAAAGTCATCCCTTTCCAGCATGCGCGCTACGGTATATTTCCCGGCCAGGTTGAGTACATCTGCCAGCTTGAGTTGCATCAACCAGCTGCTGTTAAAATGGATAACGGTCTTCTGCCGATCCAGGATTTTAAAGATCTGTTCCTGGTAAGTGGTAGCATTAGCCATTACTTCTTCTTCACTCAATTGTTTTCGGGTTTCAGATTTACCGGAAGGATCCCCAATACGGCCGGTAAAGTCCCCAATAATAAGATGAACTTCATGGCCCAGATCCTGGAATTGACGAAGTTTGTTAAGAACTACTGTATGCCCCAGGTGAATATCCGGAGCGGTAGGATCAAGGCCCAGCTTGGCTCTTAAGGGGCGCTTTTCCATGATGGAGCGGAAAAGCTTCTGGGCAAGTTCTTCCTCCGGAATGATTTCAGCCACGCCCCGCCGGATAAGTTCCATTTGTCGATTTACCTCTATCAGCACTGTTTTCTGGTCCACCATACTACCTCCTTGCTCATAAAATATAGCATTGAATTTCTTGATGTGCAATAATTTGACCTTTGCAAGCATATTGTATATAGGTTATCCACAATTCTTGCCATAAGTCGCAAGCAGGAGAATCCGTGTCTTTGTCAAATATAAATTAAAGGTCTGGTTAAGAGGATAAGACTCTTTGCCATAAGCATTCCCGGCCTAATACAGGAGGATTAAACTACAGATGACAAGCAAAGCGAAGAAAAACAAACGACCCAAAAAAAGCAGACGCAGCTGGTTGAGTACAATACTGGTAATTATTCTGGTCGCTACCGGCACAGGGGTAGGCGTTTTAGCCTACGCATCTCAAAACCTTCCTGCCTGGGATCCAAAACAACTTTCCGGAGCCAGCACTACTTTTTTATATGATGACCAGGGAAAAGTCCTGGCGGGATTACATGCCGAACAAAACCGTACTGAAATTAGCCTGGATAATGTCCCTCCCGACTTGATTAATGCCTTTATAGCTACTGAAGATCAGGACTTTTACCGCCATCACGGGGTTAACTTCAAGGGAATAGTACGAGCACTGCTGGTCAATCTAAAATCAGGCGATTTGACGGGACAAGGAGCCAGCACCATAACCCAGCAGTTGGCCCGAAACGCCTTTCTCACCTTTGACAAGCAATGGGAAAGGAAAGTTAAGGAAGTCCTGCTGGCTTTCAAACTGGAAACCCATTATTCCAAAGATGAAATCTTGAGCATGTATCTTAATAAAATTTACTTTGGCGCCGGTGCCTACGGCGTACAAGCAGCCGCCAACACCTATTTCGGCAAAGATGTAAGCAGTTTGAACCTGGCCGAGTCCTCTTTGCTGGCAGGTCTGCCGCAAAGTCCCAACTCCTATAACCCTTTCCAGTATTATGACCGGGCTAAAGCCAGGCAGCAAATGGTCTTAAATCGTATGGCCGATTGCAATTATATTGACCGCGACACTGCCCTGCAGGTTTTTGAAACTCCCCTGGTTTTTAAGAAGTCATTTAATTCCGGAAGCAGGTATGGTTACTTCATTGACGCCGTAATAGATGAAACCCTGGATATCCTGGAAGCGCGCGAAATCTATGAGGACCCGAATAACGCCATTTACCGTTCGGGGCTTAAAATCTATACCACCATGAATGCCCAGCTGGAAAGCCATGCCGAAGAGTACTTTAAGAACCTGGCTAATTTCCCCACGGAACAGAAAAAGGGGGAGCAGATTCAGTGTGCCATGGCACTCATCGACCACAGCAATGGGGAAGTGAAAGCTATCATGGGTGGTCGCTCCTATGAGCAGCGAAGGGGTTTTAATCGAGCCACCAACGCCTTGCGGCAGCCAGGGTCTTCGATTAAACCCTTGACGGTGTATGCTCCAGCACTGGAAGACGGCTATATGCCTTTCTACGCACTGGTGGATAAACCGATTTCCATTAAGGTAGGAAACACTATTTGGAGCCCGAAGAACTATGACCCAAACTATCGTGGGTTGATAAGCATGAGGACTGCGGTACAATGGTCAGTCAACACCTTTGCCGTACAAATGTTGGAAAAAATCGGAGTCAGAAGGGGTTTTGATTTTGGCAAATCCCTGGGCCTTGATCTGGTAGACACACCTGGCACCAATGATTTGAGCCTGGCTCCCCTTTCCCTGGGCGGTCTGACCTGCGGAGCCACACCTGTACAGATGGCTGCCGCCTATGGAGCTTTCGGCAACGGGGGTTTATATACCAAACCCCACTTTGTGACCCGTATTCTCGATGCTGATGGTGTGGAAATCTACCGCTCCAAATCGGAATATCACCGGGCTATGTCCGAACAAACCGCCTGGTTGATGAACAGCATGCTGCAGACTGTGGTAAGTTCCGGTACCGGTACCAACGCCCGAGTCCCCGGCGTACAAACCGGGGGCAAGACCGGCACCTCGGAGGAATATAAGGACTCCTGGTTCTGTGGCGTTACTCCCGGTTATTCTGCTGCCATATGGATGGGCTATGACCGGGAACACACTATGAACAAGGTATACGGCGGTAGCTACCCGGCCCGTATGTTCCGCTCCATGATGCAAAAAGCCCATGAAATTAAAAATCCTAAAGCCCGTCCCATGCCTGCGGGAATAGTTCAAGTGTCGGTGTGCTCGAAATCCGGCAAACGTCCTTCTGATCTCTGTTCACCGGAGCAAATCTTTTCCGACTATTGTCTGAAAGACAAAGTCCCGACAGAAACCTGTGATGCCCACAACATGGTTTCCATTTGCCCGGAATCCGGAAAACTGGCCGGTCGGTACTGCCCCAATCCGGAAATGCGTTCCCTGACCCAGGATGAAACTCCCACGGAAAAATGCGATATTCACAGCGATTTTTCCCTGCCTGCTTTATTGAACAATGAGATCTATGTCTGCCGTGACCCCCGCCATAATGGAAAACTTTATCGGGCTAACATTGCCAATCCTTTGCAATCAGGGGGCTGCGCTCCGGAATACCTGGAAAAAGTTATAGTGGATAACGAGGATAGTCTTCCCTATTGCCCCCTGGATGATCACCAATTAAAGAAAAAGAAAGCCCGCGAAGTATTCGATGACGTGATCGGGCTGTAACCTTAAAACTCAGTTGAATTCCACCACGGTGACCCCGTGGCCGCCTTCTTCCCGCAGACCATCGCGATAGCTTTTAACATAGCGATGGTCTTTCAGGTAATGGCGAACTGCGGTTCTCAGGGCTCCGGTGCCCTTGCCATGAATGATGCGTACCGAATCCAAGCCCAACAAATTGGCATCCTCCAGGTACTTGTCGATTATATACAGGGCATCTTCGGCCAATTGTCCCCGCACATCAATCTCCTTGGAAATAGTTCGGGCCTTTTCCAAAAAACTCTGGTAGCGGCGATGGCTTATTATTTCTTCTTTCTCCTGGCTGGGACTCAATTGTTCCTGTTTAACATTTAGCTTCAATATGCCTACCTGTACAAGCACTTCACCCTGACTGTTGGGACCTTTAACTACATAACCTCTTTGATTTATATGCCTTATATTAACATGATCCCCCGGCTTAATTTCAACCGGATTGCCTCCATAACAATTTTCTACTTCTCCAGGCAACTCCACCTTAATTTGCCGTATCTTTTGCCGGGCTTGCTCTACTTCGTGCCATTTGGGCGGTTCTTCTTTTTCCTTCATCAGTTCTTTAAATTCCTCAATAGCCGTATTGGCTTCCCTTTTTATATCCCGGAGGTAGCGCTCTGCTTCATAACGGGATTTTTCCATTACTTCCGTCTTTTCCTGTTCAAAGCTCTCCCTATCCTGCTCCAGTCTCTGTTCTTTCTCCAAAAGTTCAGCCTCCAGTTTTTCCGCTTCCTGCCGGGATTTTTCCACCTGGCTCTGGCTTTCTTTCAAATGGCGAATCATGTTCCCTATTTCCATTTCCCGGCGGGGCAACAATTGCCGGGCTTGCTGTACCAATTCAGCCTTCAAACCCAGGCGGGAGGCAATTTCCAGGGCATTGCTCTGCCCGGGCATACCTATGCTCAACTTATAGGTAGGCTTCAAGCTTACCGGATCAAATTCCACCGAGGCATTCTTCACCCGTTCTCTTTGATAGGCAAAATATTTCAGTTCGCTCTGGTGGGTGGTCAGTATTACACGGGAGCGTTTTTTCAATAATTCCTCCAATATTACCCGGGCGAGGGCAGCCCCCTCAGCCGGGTCAGTACCTGCCCCCACTTCATCCATCAATACCAGCGATTCCTTATCGGCTTTCTCCAATATGGCAATGATGTTGGTCATATGTGAAGAAAAGGTGCTCAAGGATTGCTCGATGCTCTGTTCATCTCCGATATCCACAAAAAGCTTCTGGAAAACGGAAATCCGGCTGTTTTCCCGCGCCGGAATAAAGAGTCCGCTTAAACCCATGAGGGTCAAAAGGCCAACGGTTTTTAATGCTACCGTTTTACCCCCCGTATTGGGACCAGTAATCACCAATACATCAAAATCACTTCCCAGTCGAATATCCAGAGGAACCGCATCCTGGCCCAGCAGAGGGTGCCGCCCCCGGCTGATCTCCAGGATTCCCTTCGTGTTTATCTCCGGGCGATAGTAATTACCCTGATATGCCAGGCGGGCCCGGGCATAGATAAAATCCAACTCACTGAGAAGCTCCTGATTCCCGGCTATTTCTACCCGATATTGCCCCACTGCCTCACTGAGTTTTCTTAAGATTCTTTCCACCTCTCGTTTTTCGTCTCTTTGCAAAGCACGGATACGATTATTGTTTTCCACTACTGCTACCGGTTCAATAAAAACAGTAGCCCCACTGGCGGATTCATCGTGAATAATGCCGCGTACCTCATGTCGGAACTCTTGTCGAACCGGAACTACATAGCGCCCTTCCCTTTCCGTAACCAGACTATCCTGCAGCCATTTCTGGGTATCGGGTGAGCGAATGAATTCCTGCAGGTAATTACGAATACGCAAGCGTAAAGTGTTGATCTGCCCCCGCAGGCTTTTTAATTCCGGTGAAGCATCATCTTTGAGTTCAGCGTCTTCACTTACGGCATTATTTATCTCATTCTCCAATCCCTTGACTTCCTCTATCTTAGAGGACAAATAAAATAAACGAGGGTATTTTCCAGCAGCAAATAGTTTCCGAACCTGGCGGGAGGAACTAAGGATATGGTATATCTCCCGCAATTCCGCTGGAGACAGAATACCCCCCACCTTGACCTTGGCCAGCTGTGACTCCACCGGCTTAAGACCATATAGAAAAGCAGGTTCCGAAAAACGCATGGCTTCCATGGCTTCACCCGTTTCATCCAGCCGCCTGCTGATAAGTTCAATATCACTGGAGGGCCTCATTTCTTCGGCCTTAATCTGTCCACCCTCAAAAGAACTAAGCCGAAACAGTTCCTCTCTTATTCGGTTATATTCCAGTTTATTTAGGGTTTTTTCATCTATTAACATAATCACAGTACTCCACGATAATAATGTCCCCTGGTAAAGGGTGAAAAAGAAGTCTCCATCAGCTCTTTTTTGTATTCATTCAGCTCCGGCCTGTATCCGGCCCTTATCTCCTGAATAGCCTTCGCATATATACCCACTATACCGGATACTTGCCTTTCATTATAGCGATAGGCTTCAATCCTTAAACTTTCTGGACCCAGAGATATCAATTTTTCCAGGTCTTCAATCATACAGAGAGTGCGGGAATTAAGCAGATAAAATCGGCAATCTCTATCGCTAAGAACCGGAAATTCAAAGCCCTTCTCATCCCGCAGGTAAAAACTATCTTGCCTGCAGTAACCAGAGCAAGCGGCATCTTTTCTGCCCATAACACTACCCAGGATACAATGCCGGGATATCATAAGGAGTAGTTCACCGTGTACCAGCATTTCAACTTTATCAATATTGCCGAAGCTTTGCAACTGCTTCCAGTTCAGTTCCGGGGATAAACAAACTCCCTCTACTCCCAGGTTCAGCAGAAAGCAAAGAGAATGAGAATTGAAAACATTTAGACTATAATCACTATGAATGGCCATACCCCGGCCCAGAAAAACTCTCAAATCTCCTAAATTCCCTACCATAAGCCTTTTGACCCCTTCTTCCAGCCAGACGTCGGGCAAGGATTTATCGCTGCAATGCCGTATTCCAGGTAAGGCAGGGACAACTTCCCTATTGCCAGTGGCTGCGGCTTGCAGCAGTTGTTTGAATTCGCTTTTTTTAGGGATACTAGCTTTACCCAGGGCCCCCAGTTGCAAGTACACTCGTCCCGCCCCCGCCTCAAGGGCACTGTATGCCTCCGCTATCCCACTAACGGTCACACTCAAAA
>NZ_JAQVZX010000020.1 GCF_028707975.1 Syntrophomonas sp. | reverse complement strand
TATTTTCTGGGGAAGAAAACAGAAAACATAACCACGGTTTAACATATTGGCCGAAATGTTCATACTCTAATATAGAATTAAAAGAAAAGGCGGTTTTTTATGCTAATGCAAAATGCTTTTGCCCCGCTGGAAGAAAAGAAGGGGATTCTTCTTCCCCGCTGCTGTATTTGTAATGAGGTGCCGGCGGAAGGAATTTGCGGGGGAATGAAAATCAAGCGTAATTTTCTCTGCCAAAAATGCGAAGAAGCCATCGTTAAGCTTACGGCGGAATCCGCCGATTATAATGAAATTTTGAGCAGGATAAAAGCCCTTTTTATGTGAGTCAGGGGACGTTTCTTTGACTCAGGAGGTTTGGAATTTTGTACGACCATAATGCAACTCCTATTTATTCGGCGCTAAAAAAATATATGGCAGAGAATAATCTCCGCTTGCACATGCCGGGTCACAGTGGGGGAAAAGGCTTCAGAGAAGAAGAACTAAAAGCAGTGGGGGCACTGGATCTTAGTGAGGTGCCGGGTTTGGATGACCTGCATCTGCCCCTGCAGGCTATAAAAAGTGCCCGCTTGCTCCTGGCCGATGCCTTTGGCGCCGGGCAAAGTCTTTTTCTGCTTAACGGGGCAACTTCAGGTATACACGCTTTGTTTTTAAGCCTGTTGCCAGCGGGGACAAAAGTAATAATACCACGTAACGCCCACCGCTCATTTTTTGGAGGCATGGTGCTGTCCGGGGCCTGGCCGGTCTATTTGCCCTGCTGCCTGGATCCCGGAACGGGAATAGCTCTGGCTGTCAGCAACGAAGATCTCTCCCGTCTCCTCCAGCAAAATTCGGAGCTTGAAGGGGCTTTTCTCACCAGTCCCAGCTATTATGGGACAAGCTGTGAGCTGGATAAGATATCCGCCGTGTTAAAAGAAAAGAATAAGCTGCTTCTGGTGGACGAAGCCCATGGGGGGCATTTTCCCTTTCATCCCGCCTATCCCCGTCCCGCCCTGCAAAGTGGTGCCGATGCTGTGGTTAATGGTCTGCACAAAACCCTGCCGGTATTAAACCAGGGAGCCTGCCTACATCTGGCGACGGATTTTGGCGAATGGGAGCAAGTATTTACGGCTTGGAGTCTTTTGACTACCACCAGTCCGTCTTATCCTATTATGGCCTCCATAGACCTGGCCAGGCAGCTTATGGTAGAGGAAGGATTCTCTTTACTGGAGCGCGCCTGGCATCTTTCGCGGAACTTCAAGAGCAGGATAAATCAGATTAAAGGCTTGCATTGTTTTGAGGAAGAGGAATTAAAAACTCTGCCAGGGGTTTCAGGAGTAGATCCCCTTAAAGTCTTGATTTCTACGCAGGAATTAAGTATCGATGGCCTGGCTGTGGCCAAATTACTCCGGCAGAAGTACCGGATTCAGCTGGAGCTTGCGGCTCCGGGAATCATTCTGGCTATGATGTCCATTTTTCACGAAGAGGATGATTGGGAAAGATTGTATCGGGCTTTGGAAGAACTAGCCTGGGACTACCGGGCAAAGCGTCCGGCAAGTTTAGCAGAAGTGGAAATACCGCCCCCGCCTGGCTTAATCCTATCTCCCCGGGAGGCTTATCAGGCGGCGAAAAAACCCCTGCCCCTGGAGGAATGTGGGGGAGCTATCGCGGGCGAGGTAATAGCGGCTTATCCTCCGGGGATTCCGTGTTTATTGCCGGGAGAACTTATAGATGAAACTATGCTGGACTACCTGCGCTACTTAAAAAAATCTGGACTAAGGCTGCAAGGAACGCAGGACCCAGACTTAAACTATGTTAGAATAATAGAGTAGAGACAGGGATAATAACGCTGGCAGGTTCTTAAGTTGATATTAATCCCCTATGCCCGGGGACACAACCACCGATGAAAATAGGGGTATTACAGGAGGTTATTATAGATGCTGATCCACGCAGATATATTATGATTTTGCCCAGATTAAATCGGCGTTAATCACCCTTCACCCTGCGGGTACTCCTGATGCTCCCGGGGGGTCGCGATTAAGGTTGCTGCGCCCGAAGGGTCATTCGTCTTTCAGCGTCTAAATAAACTGTTTTCGAAGAATCGTCCCCATGATATATATTATGAAATATATCAGAAGGATCGTCCCCGTGATATATGGTAAAAAATGTGCAAGTGAATGGAGCAAAGAGAGATGGAGAACAAGGGAATCTTTATCAGTCTGGAAGGCATTGATGGTTGCGGCAAGACCAGTGTTAAGGAAGGGCTGCTGCAGTATTTTAGCAAGTTCCCCATTCTAAGTATACGAGAGCCGGGGGGAACTCTAATTTCGGAAAAAATCAGGGAAATTTTGCTGGATGAAAAAAACCAGGAAATCACAGCCAGGACGGAAGCTTTCCTTTATGCGGCCGCACGCAGTCAACTAGTGGAGGAGCTTATTCGCCCCGCCCTCTTGCAAGGACAAATAGTTCTGGCTGATCGCTATCTGGATTCAACTATTGCCTATCAGGGATACGGAAGAGGTTTGGACCTGGGTTTTCTGACGACTTTGAACCGGCTCTGTACCAGTGATTTAAAGCCCCGGCTAACCTTATTGCTGGATATTGACCCGGTTGAGGGTCAAAGGAGAAAGAAAAAGGATATTCCGGATCGCTTGGAGAAAGAAGGGATAGAGTTCCAAAGCCGAGTGAGAGAGGGTTATTTAAAAATGGCTAAGGAAGAACCAGAGCGCATCAAGCTCCTGGATGCAGGGAAGGATTTTAAAGAGGTTCTGCGGGAATCTATTAAACATATAGAAGATATCTGGCCGCAGAAGGGCCGGATCTAGCGCCATAATTGTTGCCTGTGCGTAGCGCCCTGCCGGGCACAACTGATGTTCCCTGCGGTCGCTATTAAGGTAGCTGAGCGGAATATTTATACAAACAAGTGAATATTAATAACTTTATGCAGTAGCATTTTTATAAATTACACAATAGAGTAGAATGCGGTAAGAGCGTCTCCCGGTGAATAGGTGAAGGAGTTAAGATTATTGAAAATCGAGCGGGGGAAAAAAGAATTACGTGGATTTTCTTTGTTAGGGAAAGCTGATTCCAGGGAAATAAAGCGGGGAAGCGGCAACAGTTTTGAACAGGAATTAAGTCAAAAGAGGGAAGCCGAAAGCCAGCTTCGGATGCAAGAGATTCTTAAGAACCTGGAGAAGCTTGAGAAACAGATGAAACATAATGTGAATATTAATGATCTTATGTTATATAAAAAACTAATCAGAGACTTTTTACAGGAAGCCACCGCCAAAGTCTATTTTCTGCAAAAGGAACGCGGGCGTAACCGCCGGGGTCGAACTATGCTAACTACTATTTCTATCATTGATCAGGAAGTAGAACAACTCATTAATAACTTTGTCAGCAAGAAAAAGGAAGCCGTAGAGATTCTTACTACCCTTGATAAGATAAGAGGCATGCTGGTGGATCTGATGATATGAGTCAAGACGAGAGGTGCATTTATGGATTTCTTATCCTCTATAGTGGGACAGGATCGAGCCGCCAGTTTGCTGCAGAAAATTCTGGAGACTGGCACTATAAGCCATGCCTATCTCTTTCTGGGGCCGGCAGGAGTGGGAAAAATGTCTTGTGCCCAGGCTTTTGCCCAGGCTATTGTTGGCCAGGATGACAGCGATGCCCAAGTTCTTTTCCGGGAAAACATACACCCTGATTTAATGGTCCTGGAAAAAGAGGAAGGGCGAAGCGTAATAACTAAAGAACAAATCTCTCAGAAACTTGAACCCTGGCTTGGATTGAAGCCTTACCGGGCTTCCCGTCGGGTAGCCATTATTCGCGACAGTCAGCTTATGAGCAATGAAGCGGGCAACGCCCTGCTTAAAACTTTGGAAGAACCACCGGACTATGCTGTGATTATCCTGGTCGCAGATGACCAAAATCTTTTGCCAACCGTAGTATCACGCTGTCAGCTGGTCCGCTTTAATTTATTGGCCGATAAAGAGATTGAAAAAATCCTGCATGACCAGGAAGTGGAGCCGCTCAAGGTCACACAGGCTGCCAGCTTGGGACAAGGGAGTGTTGCCACCGCTTTGCGTTTTGCGCGGGAAGAGGATTATGAAAAGATATGGGAAACCAGCCGGAATATAATCGCAGATCTAAGTGGGGAAGAAATAATTGAAGTATATAAGTCAGCGGAAAAGATGGAACTGGCTCCGGAATTAATCGTAAATCTCTTAATCAGCCTGCTGCGAGACATTAATATTTATCAGCAAACTAGTAAAGAAGAGTTGTTGGCTTTACCTGGCAGTTCTGAGTTGGCCAGATCGATAAGGAAAGTTCAGCCTCAGCATCTGACAGCTGCCCTTGATAATATCATGAGCTTGAGAAATTATTATCGCGGCAATGTAAATACCTTAATAATCAATGTCAATATTGCCTATGAAATCTGGCAAGCTTTTAACTCCAGATATTAAAAGGCATTTTGGTCCTAATTATGCAGATAAAATCTAAAGAATCGAGGGGGTAGTTGCTATTGGTTTGGGTGGTAGGCGTCCGCTTTAAACCGGCGGGTAAAATATACCATTTCGCATGTGAAAACCATAATAATTTGGAAGTAGGAGACCCAGTTATTGTTGAGACTGTGCGGGGTGTAGAATACGGTATTGTAGCTGTGGGAAAAAAGGATTTGGACGGAGAAGAGATCGTACAGCCGTTAAGAAATGTAATTCGTAAAGCTAAACCTGAGGACAGCAAAACCTGGGAGAAGAACCAGCAAAAAGGCATAGAGGCCTTGGAAATCTGTAAGCAAAAAGTCAAAGAACATCAGCTTCCTATGCGTTTAATTGATGTTGAATACACCTTTGACCTGGGGAAGATTATTTTTTATTTTACCGCTGAAGGACGGGTAGATTTTCGTGAACTGGTTAAAGACCTGGCCTCCATATTCAAGACCCGGATTGAATTGAGGCAAATCGGAGTGAGAGATGAAGCCAAGATGCTGGGGGGGATTGGTGCCTGTGGCAGGATTCTCTGCTGCAAGTCCTTTTTAGGTGAATTCCAACCGGTTTCCATACGTATGGCCAAAGAACAAAATTTATCGCTTAATCCTGCCAAGATTTCTGGAATATGCGGTCGTTTGATGTGCTGCTTAAAATATGAATCAGAACTCTATGATGCCGCAACAAATGGGGAGAAGCAACATGGAAAAAACACTTCAAGAGCTAAAAACGATAATCCGGGAACTGATTCTTGAGATAGGACAACTGAAAGAACGGGTTACTTATCTGGAAAGGGCTTCGAGCCAGGAGCAACTGCAGCCGGAATTGCTGCCCGAACCGCCTTCCTGGCCGGATATCGAAGTAGAAAGCTATGAAAACTTGGGAAGGGTATATAGGGAAGGATACCATATTTGTCCGGTTGCTTTTGGGCAGAAACGTGACGAGGAATGTCTTTTTTGTTTGGCGTTCATGGAAAAGGAGTGAAATGGGAAAGGGAAAAAGCAGGTTAAGTGGTCAAGAGGAAAGTCTGGATGATCTCGTCTTAGGTGGCATGAAGCTCTTTCAATCCCGGGAAGGCTACCGTTTTTCCCTGGATGCAGTTCTCCTGGCTCATTTTCCTGCACTGGATGGAATAAAGCAGGTAGTGGATCTGGGCACAGGAAATGGAGTTATTGCCCTCCTACTAGCTTTCAGGGCTCCTTCTCTGCGAGTGATCGCTGTTGAGATACAGGAGACTATGGTCAAGAGAGCCAGGAAAAATATTGCTTTTAACCATCTGGAAGACCGGATTGACATAGTTCAGGCTGATATTAAGACTATCAAGGAATACTTACCCCCACAGGCGGCAGAACTGGTTGTGTCCAATCCCCCTTTCTGGAAAAAGGGTGAAGGAAGATGGAGCCAGAATCCGGAGAAAGCCGTAGCCCGCCACGAACTGGAAGTGGAACTGGCCCAAGTCGTTCTAGCCGCTACTTATATCCTGCTTCCCGGAGGGCGCTTTTCTATTATACAGAGGGCGGAGAGATTGCAGGAAATAATCATGCTTTTTTCCGCCAATGGGCTGACTCCAAAGAGAATAAGACCGGTGTATCCTCTGCCGGGACGGGAAGCCAGGATGGTATTGGTAGAGGGGCAGAAAGGGGGAGCGGAGGGCTTGACGGTCATGCCCCCGCTTTTGGTTTATGAGAGTCCCGGGGTTTACAGCGCAGAATTGCAAGAATTATATAGTTCCTCACGCCTCACTTTTCTTATTGACCCCCCATGCCCGGAGGACACAAGCACCGATGAAAATGGGAGCACTTAGAACGGGGGTTTTTGGATGCTGCACCTTAATAGTGACACCCGAAACGTCTGCGTCCTTCTGCGTGTAAACCCTATTTTCTCATTAACCAAAGTAAGGATGATAGATTGAAGACAGGTAAATTATATATCTGCGGAACGCCCATAGGGAATTTGGAAGATGTAAGCATCAGGCTGTTGAAAACGCTGCGTAAGGTAGACCTTATTGCTTGCGAAGATACCCGTATGACCATAAAGCTGCTAAATCGCTACAAGATAAAAACCCGCATGATAAGCTACCATGAACATAGCAAACGGGAAAAAGAAGACTACCTGATCGATCAATTGCTTCAAGGCCAGAACATAGCTCTGGTTTCAGATGCGGGTATGCCTACTATTTCCGACCCGGGAAGGGAACTAATCAAACGGTCCTGGTCAGCAGGCATTGAGCTGGAGGTAATACCTGGGCCATCAGCCCTTACCGCTGCACTCGCTCTATCTGGTATGGATACTTCAGCTTTTCTTTTTCTTGGTTTTTTATCCCCGCGCCGCTCACGAAGAAGGGAAGAACTGGGGCAATTGCAGAGTGAGAAAAAGACGATCATTTTGTATGAAGCACCCCATCGTTTACGGGAAAGCCTGGCCGATATCGCGGAAATAATGGGAAATGAGAGGAAGTTGGCCATAGCGCGGGAGCTGACTAAAAAACACGAAGAAATCAGGCGCGGAACTGCGGGAGAACTGCTGGAACATTTTAGCTCCTCCCCCCCGCGAGGTGAAATTTGCCTTTTAATAGCTCCCGCTAAGGAAAAACCCGCAGAAAAGGACTGGGATCTCATTATTGCACAGACAGAAGCATTAATAAGCTTGGGAATGGATAAAAAAGAAGCCTTCAAAATGAAGGCAAATGAATACGGTATTAAAAAGAACGAGCTATATAAAATTTTTGTCGGAAAAAAACAATAATTCTACTGCGAAAAGGCGTAATTATTATTTTACCTGCATAAATATAATCGTTCTAACTTCCGCCTGAGAGCTACAGCTGCGGTAAGAAAAGGTATTTTTGCAGTGGAATTAACATTAATATGTACAACTAGATTACCTGCTTGCTGAGTTCAGTAAGGCAGCTTCTGCACAGGTTTTTTCCTTTGTAGTTGACCACTTCTTCCGCATTACCGCAAAAGATACAGGCAGGTTCGTACTTCTTGAGGATTATTTTTTCACTGTCAACATAGATTTCCAGTGCGTCTTTTTCCTCTATCCCCATAGTACGGCGCAATTCAATAGGTATTACAATGCGGCCTAACTCGTCCACCTTACGGACAACACCAGTTGATTTTAACATATCCAACAACCCTCCTCCCAGAAATTTCTTTGTTTCAACAAGAGTGTACCAGAGATGGCAGAATTAGTCAAGATAATTATGACAATTTTGGGCAAAAAATTTACTGTTTTAACAAGAGTATAGGTATTAATGTATTTTTCTGGACCAAAATATAGTCAAGTAAAACCACAAATTAGGGGAAAAACCATATTATCAAAAAAACAAGACCGGCCACCTTGGGCTTTTTTGATAATATGGTTTTTAAGAGTGTTGGCTTCCCTTGATACGCTAGGGATAGGTAAGCAATTTTGTGGTAAACTATAGCTAATCATTGTTTTGGGAGGAAAGAAAGTGCAAAGTAAGAAAAGTTATTACATCACCACTCCTATTTATTACCCCAGTGATAATTTACATATTGGGCATGCCTATACCACCGTGGCCGCCGACTGCATGGCCCGCTTCAAACGAATGCAGGGTTATGATGTTTTCTACTTGACTGGCACCGATGAACACGGGCAAAAGATTGAAAAAGCGGCCCGTGAGAAAGGTATGGAACCTATCAAGTATGTGGATGGGATCGTTGAAAACATCCGCCAGCTATGGGAAACCATGTTGATTACCCATACAGATTTCATACGAACCACCGAAGCCCGGCACGAGCAGGTAGTACAAAAAATATTCAATAAAGTCTACGAGCAGGGAGACATTTTTATTTCCCAGTATGAAGGCTGGTATTGCACCCCCTGCGAGACATTTTTCACGGAAAGACAGTTGGCAGAAGGCAAGTGCCCGGATTGTGGCCGCGAAGTGGAGTTATTGAAGGAAGAGAGTTACTTTTTCAATATGGCCAAATATGCTGATCGCCTGCTGGAGCACATTGAAACCCATCCCGATTTTATTCAGCCTGAATCCCGGCGTAATGAAATGGTCAACTTCATAAAAATGGGCTTGGAGGATTTGTGTGTATCCAGGACTACCTTCCAGTGGGGAGTACCGGTGCCCTTTAACCAAAAGCATGTGGTTTATGTCTGGTTTGATGCTTTAATTAACTACCTCACGGCTATAGGATATTTGGATGATGAAGAAAAGTTCAAACACTACTGGCCGGCAGATTTGCACTTAATGGCCAAAGATATAATTCGCTTTCATGCTATTATTTGGCCCATAATGCTAATGGCTTTGGATTTACCTTTGCCCAAAAAGGTCTGTGCTCATGGTTGGATAATGTTGGAAGGAGGAAAAATGTCCAAATCCAAGGGTAATGTGGTTGATCCGGTAGTTTTGGTTAAGAAATACGGGGTTGATGCGGTAAGATACTACCTGGTCAGGGAACTGAGTTTTGGCCAGGATGGCTACTATTCGGAAGAAATGTTGGTAAATCGTATAAATTCTGACCTGGCCAATGACCTGGGTAATCTTATCAGCCGCAGCATAGCCATGATAGAGAGATATTTTGACGGAGTTATACCCGCTCCTGGTATAGTGGAAGCCGTGGATAAGGATTTAATGAACACGGCCCGGGAGGCGTATTGGGAAGCTACGGAGAAACTGGACAAACTGGATTTTGCCTCATATATAGTTGCTACTCGCAAGCTGGTATCGCGGGCCAATAAATATATCGATGAAACTGCACCCTGGCTCCTGGCAAAAGAGGAAGCCAAAAAAGAGCGTCTCGCCAGCGTAATGTATAACCTGGCTGAGAGCATCCGTATCGCCCTGATACTCCTGGCTCCAAGCATGCCAACGCTATTGTCCAGAGCCAATCAGCAACTAGGAATATTTGACCTGAGCTCAAACCCGAGTTGGGATGAAGCAGCTGAGTGGGGGCGCTGTAAAGCAGGCAGCAAGGTTGCCCGGGGACAGGCTCTCTTTCCACGGATAGATTTAAAATCCCTGGATTCAGACGAAGAGCACCCGAGCGAAGCACCCTGGGTGAAGAAAGTGGAGGAGAAGAAAGTGGAGGAAAAACCGGTCGCCCGTGACTTGATTGACATTGAGGAATTTGCCCGGCTTGATCTGCGGGTAGCTGAGGTTATCGCCTGCGAAAAAATGGAGAAGGCTGATAAATTGTTGGTTTTGCGCGTGCGAATGGGAGAGGAAGAACGCACGGTAGTATCCGGTATTGCCCATTACTATTCCCCGGAGGAACTGCTGGGTAAAAAAGTGGTGCTGGTAGCCAATTTGAAGCCAGTAAAATTAAGAGGAGTGTTATCTCAGGGGATGATACTGGCTGCAGACGGAAACAAGGTGGAGGTTTTGCTGGTGGACCAGGATGTGCCTTCCGGAAGCCGGGTGAAGTAGATGTTGATAGATACCCATGCTCATTTACAGGATCCAGCCTTTGCTAAAGACCGGAAGGAAATTTTGGAGCGGGCCAAAGCAGCCGGACTGGAGAAAATAATCTGTATCGGCTATGATTACGAAACTTCCGTGGAAGCAGTGCAGCTGGCCCGCCAGTTTCCCGAGGTTTATGCGGTGGTAGGAGTACATCCCCATGATGCCAAAACCCTGAGCACGGAGGTCTTGGCCCAACTATACGACCTGGCCCGTGACCCCCGGGTGGTGGCCATTGGAGAAACCGGACTGGATTATTACCGCAACCTTTCCTCCCCCGAAGAGCAAAGGAAAGCCTTTAAAGAGCAGATAAAACTGGCCCACGAACTCTATAAACCGCTGGTTATTCATGACCGTGATGCCCACCAGGAGGTCTTGGATATCATCAAAAAGGAAAAGGCCGGGAAAAATGAGGGTATTATGCACTGTTACTCCGGTCACCTGCCTCTGGCGGTGGAACTGATGAAAGAGAACTTTTACATCTCTTTTGCCGGGCCCCTCACTTTTAAGAACGCGAAAAAGACTCAGGAGGTGGCAGCTAGAGTATCGCTGGAACGGATTTTAATAGAAACGGACTGTCCCTACTTAACCCCGGAGCCCTTCCGGGGAAAAAGAAATGAGCCGGCATTAGTAGTACATACCGCCCAAAAACTGGCAGGATTGCGCCATAAAACGGAAGAAGAAATCGCCTATATTACCAGCCAAAATGCCCGGAGAGTATACCGGATCAAAGATTGATTCTACTGTAGCTGTTGCCCATGCGAAGAGCGGAGCGAGTATATTTATGCCAGCATAATAATATTTATGAATTATGCCGGTTGAATTAATATCAAGATCAGCCGCTGTTAATTAATGCGAGGCCATGGGCCAGGGCTCTACCTATTTCGACAAAAGTTTCTCCAGGTAAAATATTCTTTTTCAGCAATCTTTTTTCTTTTCTTAGAATAAAATGTTTGTAAAGAGATAAGAATTTAAAAAAGGTAGATTGCTGCGACTACATAAAAAGGCAAATAGACCACAAGCTGGAAAAAAAGTTTGACTTCTGGGGTTGATTTTGCTTAGAATGTAGTTGTATCTCAGGCCTTTGGCCTGGGACAAAGGAGAAGGAGGAATGAAATGGGTATTGTGTGGTCTAAGCAACGCGCTTACCTAGCCGCTGCATTGGGTTTGGTTCTGTTGGTAAGCCTGTTCTTTGCCCTGCAAAAACCAGTAAGTATTGAGGTTGATGGCAAGCTTATAAAAAGCAGTGTTTTCTTTTCTGGAACCGTAAGGGAGGTTCTGGATAAAAATCACATCACACTTAAAGAAAAAGATAAAGTTGAGCCTTCACTAAATGCTCCAGTAAAGAAAAAGATGAAGATCACAATAATCAGGGCTTTCAAAGTAAAAGTTGTAGCCGATGGTTGCAGCCGGGAGGTTTTAAGCACGCCGGTTTCAATTAAAGAGGCCATCATATTAGCAGGATTCCAGCTCGGGGAGCAGGATATTATAAAAACCACTGCTACCCCCATAACCATCCCTAATCAGGAGATCGAAGTTATTCGCGTTACGCAAGAGGAACTGGAAGTAAAAGAGCCTATAGCTTTCCGGGTGGAAAGAACCAGTGACAACACCTTGGAGAGAGGGTTAAGCAAGACTGTCAAACAAGGCCAAAATGGAGTATCTCTGAACAGGTTAAAAATCACTTATCACAATGGCAAAGAAGTCAAACGTGAAGTAATAAGCAGCAAAACACTGCTGGAACCAGTAAATAAGCTGGTGGCATTAGGGTCTATCACCAGTATCTCCAGAGCGGGGCAACGCTTGGATTTCAGGGAAGCAAAATATATGAGTGCCTCCGCTTATACGTATACCGGTCGTAATACTGCTACCGGGAGACAACCGGCGGTGGGATTGGTAGCGGTTGACCCCAGTGTTGTTCCTATTGGAAGCAAGCTCTACATCGAGGGTTATGGCTATGCCGAGGCCGCTGATACCGGAGGAGCAATCAAGGGAAACCGGCTGGATCTTTTTATGGAAGAACGTTCCCAGTGTCTGAATTGGGGAAACCGAACGGTCAAAGTCTATGTGCTCGAATAGGCGTGTCAACAGATTCGTAATATCGTCTTGACCAGGGAATGACACGGGAAGAAGTTTAAGATGCCCGCCTTAAGTTTTTAAGGCGGGCATCTTTTTTGCCTAATTTTCCCATGATTTAAAAATCAAAAAGTACAGAAACCTATAAAAGGCGAAGAAAAAAAGGAGGTGAAAGAAGTGAAGAAAAAACTAATTTATTTAATGTGTTTTAGTCTAATGCTTCTGGTCTTTGGCAGTGGTTGCCAGAATTCGGCCGCAAAAAAGCCCGTAGTTCCTAAGACAAAAAAAACAACCCAAAGCGCTAATATGACCCCCAGCGAGAGAAGGGTTCTAGCCAGCAAACTCTCCAAAATTGCGGAGCAAGTGGATGGTGTTAAAAAGGCTACGGTGGTAGTTGCTGATATTGGCATAGCCAATAATATTACTGGAAACAGCAAAACAAACGCCCGAATGAACCAGGCGACGGCCAAAAATTTCAATGATAATACTATCGGCAGCGATGCAGGCATTAATAGAAGCGCGCCCCAAGGAATGATTGTTATGGTAGGTTTGACCCTGAGCCAGAATACTAAAGACATGGATAAAACCAACCAGATAAAATCCAAAGTAATGAATAAACTTAAAGCCGCTGACCGTCGCATTTCTCAGGTGCTGGTTACCACCGATCCTAATATGGTCAAGCGCATTACCGATGTAGCTGCCGGAATTCTCGAAGGTAAACCGATCAAAACTTTTGAAAAAGACATAAAAAACATTGATTCCAGCTTAAGGCAGCAAAATACAACTTTTTAATTTAATCTAATGCCCGGGAGAGCAGTAGACTCCCGGGTTATTTTTTTGAGAGTAAGCTGCCCTTTTCTTGTATATAAGGGTTGCAAAAATATACAAAGCGAGCGTTGGCGAAGCGTGAATACATTGCTAAGGGGCATTTTTTGCATTAAAATCATTATTGGTTCCACTGCAAAAAAAATTTTGATGCAGGAGGGTTGCAAAAATATACAAAGCGAGTGTTGGTGAAGGTGAAAGCGGGCGGTCGAATACCGCCCTTACAATGACTTGCAGTCGCTATTAAGGTTGTTGCGGCGCCTGATTCGACACGGGGGTCGTTCCCTACATACCCTGCGATCGCTATTATGGGTGCACCCTGTCGGGCACTTCTGATGCTCCCTTCGGTCGCTATTAAGGTTGCTGAGCGGTATATTTATGCACGCTAATGCGTATTTATAACTTTTTGCAGTGACATCATTATTGTTTATTATTAATAAGTAAGTGATATTATTTATCCCGTGGTTGTATAATAGGCTAAATTGGACAAAAACAAATATTTTCATAGGAACTGGCTGGATAGGGGAGAGGCCCTTCAGCCTAATTAGCTTTGAGGTATGAAATGAACCGCATAGATTCTATATCAGGAATACGATACTACTTGGGAAAATACGGAATTCATCCCCGGAAAAAATGGGGGCAGAATTTTCTGCTGGATGGGAATATACTCAGGAAGATAGCGCTTTCTTGTAATCCTGGCAGCGAAAATCTGCTGGTGGAAATAGGGCCCGGGCTGGGGGCATTGACCAAAGAATTGGCAGCCATAAGCCGAGGAGTACTGGCTATCGAGATTGATTCCAGTCTGCGAGAGCCTCTGGCTGAAAGCCTTCATGGACTAAAAAATACCTATCTAAAATTTGCTGATGTACTACAAATAGATTTAGAGGAAGAGTTGAGGAAGGCCTTTGGTTTACAAGAGATTTCAGGATACAAGGTTTGTGCCAATATCCCATATAATATTACTACCCCCATCATCTTCAAGCTCTTGGAGACTTGCCCGCATATGGAAAGCGCTACTCTGATGATGCAGAAAGAGGTAGCCAGACGGATACTGGCATCTCCCGGGAGCAAGGAATACGGTTTACTTACCCTAACGACCGCCTATTATGCGGATGTGAAATATATGATGCCGGTTTCTAGAAATTGCTTTTTCCCACGCCCGGAAGTGGATTCTAGCGTCATTCAACTCCTGCCAATAAGAGGAAAGCGCGTCCAGGTCAAGGATGAATTAAGCTTCAAAAAGCTACTTCGGGTATCTTTTCAGAAACGGAGAAAAACTATTTTAAATATTTGTGCAGATTTCTTTGCCAGAGAAAAGCCGGAGATCCATAGCATTTTGACTGCAATAGGCATAGACCCGAGGAGCAGGCCGGAGAACCTCGCCATCGAGCAATTTGCCCGGATAAGCAACATTCTTGGTAACTAGGAGGCTTGGGTAAATGATATTTAATAGTCCCAGCAAAGGAGAATTAAACTTAGAACAGGTAGTAATTGATATATTAAAATACATCAGTGAGGATATTACTCGGCCTTATAAGTTAATCGTGGGCAGTGATTCCCATCCCGGTGCCCAGGGAACCTGCTATGTCAGTGCCATAATCATTCATCGTACGGGCAAAGGGGCGCGCTATTTTTATAATAAAATGCTGGATCGTAAAACCAATAGTCTGCGACAACGTATTTTTTATGAGGCTTCGCTGAGTCTGGATCTGGCCGATCGCTTGAGCGAGTGCTTGAAAAAGCACGGTAATAAAGACATGAAAGTTGAAATTCACCTTGATGTTGGTATTCATGGAGACACCAAGGAACTGATAAAAGAAGTTACTGGAATGATAGTAGGGAGTGGTTTTGCTGCCAAAATCAAGCCGGATGCTTGTGCGGCCAGTACGGTAGCAGATAGGTATACCAAATAGGGGATTCAACTACGGGCAGGTTTTAAACAATTAAGGTTGACTCCACTGCATACAACCCTTTTTCTTGCATAAGGCTTGTATGCTCAAACATAATTATTTGCCGGGATGATATATTTCCCGCATTTCACTTCATGTTATTAAAATTACTACTTAAAAATATTAGTTGACACAAGGAAAGTTTTTATATATACTATTTATTTCAATGTTGACAATGCCACGCTTCTGATATAAAATTAAACTGATATATATAAAAGAAGGTGGTAAATTGAATTCTCCCAGGGCTATATCAGATATCAAGAAAGACCTGGAATCTTTTGTTGGAAGCAAGATAAGATTAAAGGCCAACCGGGGAAGAAACCGTATCATTGAAAAAGAAGGCGTTCTAGAGTCAATTTATCCCAATATATTTGTTGTTAAATTGGATGAAAGAAAAATCGAAAGGCGAGTTTCCTATACTTACGCAGATGTACTCACCGAAACAGTTGAATTGTTTGTTTATGATACTGAAGACTCGGAAATCAAAATTGCCGCTGCCAACCATTAAAAGCAAGCATTCACAATCACTGCATGAAAAATCATGCAGTTTTTTTTTTGTAGAAATATTGCCATTCCTACTTTCAACCGCTTTTTTGCGGGCAAATCAAACATATAGCAAACAGCCTGGTAATATAAATTTTATATAGCGCAAAAAAAGAAGGTGATGTTATTGGGTGAAGCACTTTCCATATGGTCACCGGTGGTATTGGCTGAACTAAGCAACCCTCGAAGCTTTAAAAACCAGCAAGTCTACCTTTTAGATGAGCAATTTCGGAGCATGGAGGATTTAAGAGTCAAGTTAAGGGGATACATCGTTAGAAAACAGGGAAATGCCCTGGAAACCCTGTTTAAGCTGGAATTCTTCTGCTTGCTGGAAGACATGGAAGGCAAGATGCAGCTGATAAAAAAGGAAGAAAGCTTGAGGGATAGGGTTCTTTTACAGGAGTTTGACCACAATGTTGACTTCGATAAAGAGCCCCGGGTGGATTTCATTGGTGATATTAAAGAAATTACCTGGCAGGGGGGCCTGGATGGCAGTCAATTACATGTAATGCTCGTAATCGATTACATACTAATGGCCATCCGCCAACAGGTGGTCAGGCTTTTGGAGCAGGAAGCAGCGGAGTTAAAGAATGGCGGTTTCCAGCGGGGACCACATGAAGTCCAGGCTGAGAGTGCCCGGGTGGAGGATAAGAACCTGGAACTTAGGCGTCAACTTCGTTTTTATGAGAAAAATATTGCCAGTCTCAAAAAGGGAATAAAAAAAGCTGAAAGCCGTAATGCTCTTCTAAACCGGGAAAGCCAGCAGTATCAGGCATTAATTGAAGAGCTGCGCCGGGCTGTACAGGAAAAAGAACAGCGATTGGGTCGTTATGAAGCCAGGCAATATTCTGAGGATAATCCATACGAAGCCGTTTTCCCCGATGAAGAAGTCGCAATAACTGGCAATAGCCTGGGAAGTCGGGTCAAACGTCTGTTTTTGAACAGCATGAATAGCTTTTGACTTTATCCAGGATAAAGCAAAGCTCTTGCCCGGGCTGTGCTGCCTGTATATTTCAGGGCGATTGGCGACAGGGGGCTTTGAGCAGCTCTTCTTTTTCGGGCAGATTGCCGGAGGCAGCGGATACAAAACCTCCTTTATGCACCCTCGGCTAACTTTTTTCATATTATTAGACAGGATTGTATACTGCTGTTTTTAATCCGAGAGGGGTGTAGGAATGGAACAAAAGCCATCAATGGAGGAAAAGAAGCTAAGCATTTTAAAGGTCAATGCCCAAAAATATCGGGCTACTCAATTAGCCGCAGGGGATGAAGAAAGCCTGTTTATGATAAGCACCGCCAAAAAGAGTAAGGTTAAAGCGAAAAACCTTTGCCCTCGCTGTCAGGAAAGAGTAAACAAGCAGGAAATGAAAACCTGTAAACATTGCGGGAGTGAGTTATGCGGGCAATGCTTAAATGAGTATCAGGAAAAATTAGGAAAGACTTCAAGCCATAGAGTATCCTCCGCTCCGGGAAACTAATAATCCAGGGCCAGGCAGCAGCGACCGGGCTTCTTTTTTGATTTCATTGCAAAACCCCCTTATTTTTATAAGGCTTGTATAAACATATAACGACAAATGCTGCAAAGCTTTAATACAGCAGCCAAGCAAAGGCGTAGGCTAAAGGGAAAGGGCGACAGGAGGTCGCGAGAGCGCTATCACCCTGCGGGTGTCACTATTAAGGTTGTGACCAGGACGGGAGTTTAGCGCGGTACCCCTTAAGCCGCGAGATATGAGCGCATAGCTCATCGCAGAAAGGGAGCATCATATTTATACAAGCTAATGCATATTTACAACTTTTTGCAGTGGAATAAATTTATTTATTTTGCAGTGACATCATATCTTAATATCAATTAAACAGGGGGATAAAAATGTCCAATATCAATTGTATCCTGTACCCGCCCACGGTCGATTTTCACTACCTGGTTCAGCGACCACAGCATTTAATAAAAAACTTTTCCGAGCTTGGGATATTAAGCTTTTTTCTCAACAACCCCCACCTCCACCAGCAACAGCGCCGGGGCATAGAACGCATCAACCCCTATCTGTTTATATTTAATCAGCTTGAGCCTACAGGATTTTTAAGAGACATTCGACCGGTAGTATATTACAGTGCTACCGCCCATGTAGACATGATAAAAAAATATCAACCAGCCCTGGTAGTATTTGATAGCGTTGATGAACCCAGTGACGAATTTGCCGGATGGAGACCCTATTATCACCGGGCAGTAGCCACGGCGGATATTGTAATAACCACCTCCGACAAGCTGTATAAGATGGCCAAAAGCATCAACCCCTGCAGTTTTTTGGTGCCCAACGCCTGTGATTACGAGCATTTTTCCCAGGCCGCTTCTTTGCCGCTTCCGGCTGATATGAGGGGCATCAATAGCCCGGTTATCGGCTATATTGGGGCTATTGCCACTTGGTTGGATTTGGAACTGCTGGATAGGGTAGCCGCTAAGCTCCCGCATTTTAACTTCGTCATGTTGGGCCCTTTATATAATGTGTCTGAGCTGCCCCGGCGCCCCAATTTGCACTGGTTGGGCTTTAAAGACTATAAGGACCTTCCAGCCTATGCTCAATTGTTTGATGTAGGGTTAATTCCCTTCAAGCTCTCCAGTATGACTGAATCAGTAAATCCCATAAAAATGTGGGAGTACATGGCTACCGGAATGCCTGTTGTGGCCACAGCTCTTCCTGAAGTACACAAATTTCGGAAGCTGATTTACTATTCAGAGAGTGAAGAAGAATTCATAGATAATGTCAATCTGGCTCTGGGAAGTGATAATCCATACCTGCGAAAAGAAAGAATGGAACTGGCCCGACAGAATTCCTGGTCGGCCCGGGCGGTAGAAATTATCGATATAATTGAAAGCGCGCTGGCGAAAAAAGGCATTAAAAAGGCTGAATACTGGGCGGATAGTATAATGGATACCCTGGTACAAGACAAGAATTATGGAGCTGTTGAGGAGCCCTTCCGCAGCAGCCTCAGTGCTTTTCAGCAAGTACTGGTATCCCCGGGGGCCTCCTTCCGTTACTCCGTTTATCCCCGCCAGGAGTATAAAAATAGAGCTAAAGATATCTGGGGAACAGTTAACCCTGCTTTCTCGGCAGGAAATATTGCAGTGGTACAAAAGAGCGCCTTCCGTTATTTTACCCAGCGTCGACAAAAGGGGATGGGTCTCTACTATGGCTGATATGGCTGATAAAGTAATGATAGCCTGCCCGGTTCGTAACCGGGCCTGGGTTTTACCACGTTACCTGGCATCGTTAAAACAACTGGACTACCCGGAATCCCAGCGGGAATATCTCTTTATAATAAATGATTGCATAGATGAGACCCCACAGATTCTGGAAGATTTCGCCCGCCGAGAAAAGGGAAGGGTGAGATTAATCTACTGCAACCTGGGCCATAAATATGGACATTTACGGGGCCAATACAACTTTTCCCATCTGGCTCTCCTGAGAAACCGCCTGCTGGAGTCATTTCTAAAATCTGATGCCGCTTACTTATTTTCCGTGGACAGCGATATTTTGCTGCCAGCAAAGAGCTTATCCCTTTTGATGCAGGATAATTGCGATATTGTTTCCGCTCTGGTCTGCAACGGGGAAGAAGTGGGGGATAATTCGATTTACAATATACTGCTGGAAGATGCCGCCGGCAATCTGCGGCATTGCCAGGGTTTTCCCCGGGATCGGGTTTTTCCGGTTGATTGTACCGGTGCTGCCTACCTGATTAAGAGAAAGGTGATTGAACCCTTGGGGGTTCGCTACTCCGAGCGTGACGGGGCTGAGGATATCGGCTTCTGCCGCCAGGCCCGGGAAAAAGGGATAAGTATTTTTTGTGATGGCCGTATAGAATGTATCCATCTGATGAGGGAAGACACATTGCCAGCTTCGCTGGCGGCAAAAAAGATAAAAATACCGTAAGGGCAATCACATTTTGTTACCTCCTTTCATAATATATCCTAGAAATTTGACAGAACAAATTTCGAAAACCTGTGGAAACAGGCGAATATTAGATAAAGGAGGGAAAGTAAAGTGTCTAGATTACTAAAATGTGAATTCCCCGAAGGTTGTATGCTGGATCTCTGGGCCAAGGTTATCAAAGCCAAATATATTGAAAAACAGGTAAAAGTACTGGACACGGTCTTCTGTGTACCTGATGAGCAGGTGGGTGGAAAAGTATCTTGTGTGGAAGACATTAAGGTTAAAGTTATCAAGGCGTACGAGGATCTCTGTTTCAACAAAGTAAAAATCTTTATCGACTATGAAGTAATCCTTTTTGTTCTGGTGGAAGGTGAGTACCAGATTATCACCGTGACTGACCGCTATGATCAATCCATAGAACTGGATGAATTCGATCCGCCCCTTACTACTGAAGAATTCCGCAATGAAATTGAACAATCGGAAATTATCCTGAAGAACTGGAGCTTTGATTTTGAGATTAAAGGCAATTGCGAGGATAGCAGCAATCCTTGCAAACTGACCACGCCCATCAAGGGAACCTGTATCGGGCTTAAAGTATATGTTGATATCATCGACAAATTGGGCAAATTCCATGATGTAGTGGTATACGGAGAGTTGGATCCGGATGTAGATTATTAAAGCGAAAGGCTAAAACCAGTAAATGCTCGGCTCTTAGCCGGGCATTTACTTTCTTGAGTAGCGGGGGGATATTTTGATTAGCTTTAAAATTAGTCGCCAGGATAAAAATCTGATGAGAAAACAACTGGAAGAAATACTGGCTATCCAGAAGGATTTGGATCAGAAAATTCTTAATTATCAGCAAGAAAGTGCAGTTGAGGAGTATCAGGGTTTTTGGCAGGAACTTGGGCAGAGCAATAAAGATAGCATCCAGAGAGTGTCGCGTTATATGGTTCGCAAATGTAACCGCTGAATATAAGTCAAAGGAGCAGTTGCTCCATTTCAGACGGGGATAATATATCACGGGGACGGTCCTTCTGATATATATCATAATATATCTGGTGAATCAGCTGCAAAAACCCCTTTTTGTTGCATAAGGGTTGCATAAATATACAAAGCGCTGGTGAAGCATGGATGCAACACCCTTCGGGTACAACGGATGCTCCACCCTTCGGAGGTCACTATTAAGGTTGCACCGGCGAAGGCGAGCAGGTGAGAGCGATTCACCCTGCGGGTGTCGCTACTGAGGTAGCTGAGCGGTATATTTATGCAAGCTAATGCATATTTATAACTTTTTGCTATAATACCTCCTGTAATGCCTTTATTTTCATTGGCGGTTGTGTCCACGGGGCATGGAGGGTTGGTAAGAAAAGTGAGGGGTGAGGGATTAATATAAACAGGTGTATCTTAGCGTTCAAGAACAATTGGATTCACTTTTCATTGGTGGTTGTGTCCACGGGGCATGGGGGGAGGTTAGTATGAAAAGCTTGGGCCTGGCTCTCGGAGGCGGCGGGCTTAAAGGTTTGGCACATATTGGGGTATTGCAGGTGCTGGAAGAAAACCAGGTCGCAATTTCCGCCATATCGGGAAGCAGTGCCGGAAGCATTGTCGCGGCTCTCTATGCCAGTGGCCTCTCGCCCTGGCGAATGCAGGAACTAGCGATGCAGCTCAAAGTCAAGGATTATATCGATTATAATTACCTGGCCTTTATTAAATTTTTTGCGGCCATATTGCTTCCAGGGGTTAAGGCCAGCCTGGATGGTCTTATCAAAGGAGATAAGCTGGAGAAATTGCTTTACGAATGGACCAGGGGAAAGACCCTGGCAGAGAGTAGAGTTCCTCTAAGTATTATCGCTTGTGATATCAACTCCGGTCGGGAGATAATATTCACCAATCAAAACATTGAAGCTATGGGTCTCCGGCTAATAATTAGAGAAGCCCTTTTAAGTGAAGCAGTCCGCGCCAGCACATCTATTCCGGCTGCTTTCGTTCCCCTGCAGTTCAGAGGAATGCAGATGGTCGATGGCGGGGTAAAAGAAATGGTTCCGGTAGAAATACAAAAAATCATGGGTGCAGATGTTATTGTTTCCGTTAACTTGGGGCGGGAGAGCTATACGGAGAAAGTTACCGGGATAGTAGAAATTGTATCCCGCAGCTTAAATATCTTGGCCTATGAAACCTCCGCCACAGCTGAAGCGCTTTTTGCCGACCTGCTTATTCATCCTCAGGTAAAAGATGTTCACCTGGATGATATTGAGCAGGCGGAAAAGATTATTCGGGCCGGAAGGCGAGCCGCCAAAGCCAGAATAGAAGAAATCAAAAGAAGATTGCAAGACTAACGCGAGTAACAGAACTACTGCTATTTACATATAATATCCACAAAGCAAGGATTTGGCCTAATTGCGGTTGGAGGCGGGGAGGAGGTTAAAATGGCAACGGACAAATTTGAACATGCCACCTTCTACCTGACTAAAATTCAGGTAGACCATATAAAAGAACTGGCCAGAAAGAACCAGATCTCGCGCAGCGCCCTGGTTAGAATGATAATTCGTGAGTACCTGGCCAGACAGGAAGGGATTAAAAGCGAATAGGAAAGCTACCCATAGAAAAGCCCTGAAGAAGGCTGCCGGCGCAAGCGGGCAGCCTTCCTGGCGTTGCGGGATGCTTGCTATGAAGGTTGCCAAGCCTTAGCGCGTACCCCTCTTGAGCCGCGAGACAAGCCGCAGGCGTTGCCCATGCATAGCGAGGGAGAGCGCTATATTTATTTAAACAAAACAAGATTTAAGCCCTTTTGCTGTGGATTCAATAATCAGGTTTAAAAATCGAAAGTTTCGGAAAGACTTTTATTGAGAAAGGAGAGTATTTTTTATGCCTAAAAAAACATTTGGAATTATACTTGCTGCGGTGCTAATCCTTTTGGGAACCAGTCTTTACCTGGAAGAAAAGCCCCTCAATAAAAGCGTTCTCAGGTTGCATGTAATTGCCAACAGTGACAGCCTGGCCGACCAAACTCTCAAACTGCAGGTGAAAGATGCCGTAGTGGAGATGATGAAAAAGGAATTTGCCGGAATGGATAATGTAGAGCAGGCGCGCCAGGCCGCTTTGAAGGATATACCAGGAATTAAAAGAACTGCCGAGGCAGTAGTAACTGCCAATGGTTATAAATATCCCGTGCAAGTATCATTGGGTGAATACCAATTCCCCACCAAATCATATGGCAACCTGGTTTTGCCCCAGGGAGAATACCAGGCAGTGCGGGTTACCATAGGCCGTGGTGAAGGGAAAAACTGGTGGTGCGTCCTGTTCCCCCCTCTCTGTATGGTCTCCTCCTCTGAGCAGGGATTAAGCCTGCATAGCTCTGAGGAAGCCAAAGTAAGTTTCAAGTGCTTGGAACTAATCCCTAAAGGAGCGAAATTCCGTACATCCAAGCACTAAACAATCCTTTCCCCTACTGGGAGCGGAAATTTTTCCGTTCCTTTTTGTTTTTGCAGGATATATAATTTTGTGATAGACTGCTTATAAGCACATGGTAAAAAATGGCTGTGACGCTCCGGGCAGTTATGTCATGCTTAAACAGCCTATAGGACTTAACTTTGATGTTGCTGCCAAAACCCCATTTGTTGTATAAGAGTTGCACAAATGTTACGAGCGACATTGGCGAAGTATGGATGCAATACCCGGTGAAGTTGAGCAGGCGAAAGGAATGGCTATATTTATGAAAAGAAGCATTGTTATAGAGGCGCCGGCCAAAGTCAATCTTACCCTGGATGTAAAGGGAAAGAGAAGTGATGGTTATCATGAGTTAGAGACGGTGATGCACCAGGTGAATCTGCTTGATATAATAGAGATTGCCAAGGCCGCAGGCGGTATCCAGATTAAGAGCAACAGCAGCCTGATTCCCACTAATGAAGAAAATCTGGCTTATCAGGCGGCAGATATGATTTTGGAAAAACATGCTCGTCATGCTCATATAGAGGGAGTAGATATCTTTATAGAAAAAAACATACCCATAGCTGCAGGATTGGCCGGGGGAAGCAGTGATGCCGCCGCTGTTATACAGGGGATAAATAAGCTCTATGAGTTGGGCTTGGAAGAAGGGGAAATGCTGGAACTGGCAGTTGCTATAGGTTCTGATGTTGCCTTTTGTCTGGCCGGTGGCAGCCATTTGGCCCGGGGACGAGGGGAAATACTAAGCAGAATGCCCGACCAGTTCTTACCCTTTATAATCCTGGTCAAACCGGATTTCCAGCTTTCCACAGCGGAAGTTTACCGGGAATTGGATTTGACTCAAGTAGAAGAATCCCCTGATAATTCCGCTTTTCTTGCGGCTTGGGAGGATTATGATATTATAAATATAGCCAGGAACATGGGTAATGTCTTGGAAACAGTATGTTTAAGGAAATTTCCGGAGATTGCAGCTATAAAAGCAGAGTTGAGAGAAATGGGGGCGTTGAATGCCTTGATGTCCGGTAGCGGACCTAGCGTTATGGGAATCTTTACGGAGGAAGAGCAGGCCTCAAAGGCCCGGGCCCAATTTTGCACTCGTTATCAGGAGGTGTTTTTGCTTTCATCGTATGTTAAGGAAGGGTATAGTAAAGGAATATCCCCATGAAGAGGCGAACAGAACTCAATTATTAACCTTGCCCCAAGTAAGGTGTAGTTAAATAAACCTCTCCGAAAAAAAGTATACATATAGTGTGGGGTAAATGGGGATAAGGCAAGGATAACTTGCATAAAGAGGTGACTTTTTATTAATACAGGAGAAAAGCGCTTATCGCCGGTGGATCTTGATTCCTACAAGCCTTTGCGTGAACTGGTACTCGAGGCCATCCGGGAAGCCATCAAGAATGGAGCATTGAAACCCCGGGAAAGATTGATGGAGATCCAGCTAGCGGAAGAACTGGGAGTATCACGAACCCCTATCCGGGAGGCTCTGCGCAAACTTGAGCTGGAGGGCTTTATTGTTATGGTTCCTCGCAAGGGAGCCTATGTAGCGGATATCTCCCTCAAGGATGTAGCGGATATTTTCGAGATTAGAGCGGCCCTGGAGGCCCTGGCTGCGGGGCTGGCCGCAGAAAGGATAACAGACGAGGAATTAGAAGAAATGGAAAGGCTATTGGTAGAAAAGGTCGATGCCATCAGCAGTAATGATATGGACAAGCTGGTGGAAGTGGATACCAAGTTCCACGAGGCCATCTATCGGGCCAGTCGCAACCAGAGACTAACGGCCATAATCAATAACCTGCGCGAACAGATTCAAAGGTTTAGAAGCACATCGCTGTCCTATCCCGGTCGGATGCAGCAATCCCTGCAGGAGCATCGCGGTATAGTGGAAGCCATCCAATCCCGAGATATACAGCTATCAAGGCAATTAGCCCAGGAACACATTGAAAATGCCGAGCAGAGCATGATTGAGTGCATTAAGAAAAATGGGCTACCCTGGGCTTGATTACGGAGGTGCCTGCATGCAATATGATGCGGTGATACTTGCCGGCGGCGTAAACAGCAGTGAGCTGAAAAAGATTGCTCCCTATGACAACGAAGCCCTGATAATAATCGGCAAGTACCCCATGATTTACTATGTTTATAATGCCCTGCGCCAGTCTTCCCAGGTGAGAAATATAGTCATCAGTGGACCCACTGAAGCCCTGCGCAACATTTTTTCCCGTGAGGAAAATCTGTTTTTTGTGGAGGGCGGAAGCAACGCAGTTGAAAGCCTGGCCTGTGCAGTAGAACTTTTACAGGAGAAGGGGACTACCGAGCGTTTGCTGGTTCTTCCCACTGATATTCCCTTTATCACAACTGGGGCCATAGATGATTTTGCTAATCAGTGCCAAAGCTACGAAGCGGATTTCTTCTATGCCATAACCTCCAAAGAGGTAAACGAATTGAAATTCCCCGGTGTGGTGCGGACTTATGTAAGACTTAAGGACGGAGTATTTACTGGAGGGAATCTTTTTATCTTACGCAGTAAGATTATAGACCTGGTTTTGGAAAAGGCTCAGCAGATTGTAGAAAGGAGAAAAAACCCCCTGGCCATAGCCAGTTTATTTGGTTTTGGATTGATGTGGCGATATTTGACCAGACAGCTCTCCATTGCAGCGGCGGAAAAGAGGTTCTTGCAGGTACTGGGAATAAAGGGCAAAGCCATTATTTCCCCTTTTGCTGAGGTTGGAGTTGATGTGGATAAACCCAGCGACTTGGAGATTGCCCAAAAATACCTGGTAGATCTTACTTTGTAAAAGCAGCTTTCTTGCTACATAACCCCCGGTCTTGTCAATATGTAAGACGCCAAGGCATTTTGCTCTGACTTTGCTTTTTTTCTTGGCAGACAGGATAAGCGGGCCTTATGTAGAATAATTACTTATGGGGAAAAACCTCCTCGTGGTGAAGCCAGGCAGACTTGGGGCATTTCTACCTGGAGGTATCTTAGTTTGGTCATTCTCATATTTTAAGTATATACGGATAGAATCTTGCCAGGGTGCCTTGGCCGCAGTTGCCGGAGCCAGGCGATTGACTTGGAGCACCGATGGTCCTTTCCTTGCCCTTTTCCGGTATTAGTGGTGCTTCGGCCAGCACTATTAGCCTGGCCGAAGATTATAATATTTAAGAGAGATCGCTATTAAGGTGACTAAGCGATATTTTATGGAAAACCTATGAATTTTTCTGACATTATCCTTTATGCCAGATTAGATATTTTGCAGTAGAATAAAAGGTGGGTGTGAAGTGAAACTTTCCGCAGTAATACTTGCCGCAGGCAAAGGCTTAAGAATGCGATCGGATTTACCCAAAGTAGCACACAAGGTAGCCGGTAAGCCTATTATCCTTCATGTTGTCAAGGCTGTTAGAGAGGCTGGTATTGACGATATCGTAGTGGTGGTGGGACACGGCCGGGAAATAGTTCAAGAGATTTGCAGCGGGGAAGAGCTTCGTTTTGTTTTGCAGGAACAGCAATTGGGAACCGGACACGCTCTTATGCAGGCCGAAGCCGCAGTAGCTCCAGAAAATACTATCCTGGTATTGGCCGGGGACATTCCTTTAATACAGGCCGCTACGCTGCAGCAGTTAATTGACAGCCATCGGCAAAAACAGGCTGCCGCCACTGTGCTTAGTGTCAATATGCAAAATCCCTCTGGCTATGGTCGTATAGTTCGAGATAAACCGGCTGCTTTTCTGCGCATAGTAGAAGAAAAAGACGCCAATGAAGAGGAGAAAAAGCTAAAGGAGATAAACTCCGGAATATATTGTTTTTCCGGCCGCCAGGTATTTTCCGCCCTGCACAGTATCGGCACCAGTAATGCCCAGGGAGAATACTATCTAACCGAGGTCCTGGAGTTACTTGAAAAGCAGCAGGAGCCAATAGGTATTTTCTTAAGTGATGCAGAAGAAGATATATACGGTATTAACGACCGGCTGCAGCTAGCCCAGGCCGAAAAGATTCTGCGCCAGAGGAAGAATCGGGAATTAATGCTGAGTGGGGTAAGCCTTATGGATCCGGCATCAACATTTATAGATAGCGATGTTCTCATAGGACATGATACTATTATATTACCCTTTACCCTGATTGAAGGAAATTCAAGCTTGGGGGAACGCTGTGAAATAGGACCCGGCACCCGCATAAGTGATTCCATTATTGGCAACGAGGTGAAGATTGAGAACTCCCGGATTATGCAGGCTTCCGTATCTGACCGCTGCAATATCGGTCCTTTCGCCTATCTACGCCCGGAAACAACACTACAAGAGGGAGTCAAAGTGGGGGATTTTGTGGAGATCAAGAAATCCACTATCGGAACCGGAAGCAAAATTCCGCATCTAAGCTATGTTGGAGATGCCACTATAGGGCAAGGAGTTAATGTTGGAGCAGGAACCATAACCTGCAATTATGATGGAAAGAATAAATACCAGACGGTTCTGGAGGATAGAGTATTTATCGGGAGCAATACCAACCTGGTAGCCCCGGTAAGAATAGGCGAGAATTCTGTGACGGGAGCAGGTTCCACCATCAGCCGTGATGTTCCTCCCCATACCCTGGCAGTTGAGCGCGCCGGGCAGAAGCACCTCCCCCGGAGGGGATAACTATCTGGCTAAGGATGGAAGCATACTCGGCGATAAGGGATAACAAGCTTTCCAAGTTCTTATATCCATAATGGGAGGTATAAATATATGCAGGCATCCAGATGGAGGATGAAACTTTTTTCCGGTAATGCCAATCCTCAACTGGCGGAAGAAATAGCCAGATACCTGGGGATTCCAGTGGGAGATGCCAGGGTATCACGTTTTTCTGATGGAGAAATAAGCTGTGCCATTCATGAGAGTGTCCGTGGTGTCGATGTTTTTGTTGTTCAGCCCACCTGTACCCCGGTAAATGAAAACCTTATGGAATTATTGATCATGATTGATGCTTTCAGGAGGGCCTCAGCCACCCGGATCAATGCGGTTATTCCTTATTATGGCTATGCCCGGCAGGATCGCAAAAGCCGAGCCCGCGACCCCATAACCGCCAAACTGGTATCCAATCTGATTGTACAAGCGGGGGCTCAACGGGTGGTAGCGGTGGATTTGCATGCTACCCAAATCCAGGGCTTTTATGATATTCCTGTGGATCATTTACCCGGAGTTCCCACCCTGGCCGAGTATTTCAAAACTAAAGGATTGGAAGAAAATGCTGTGGTTGTATCTCCCGATGTCGGAGGCGTCACCCGGGCCCGAGATCTGGCAACAAAATTGAGGGCACCCCTGGCCATAGTAGATAAAAGAAGGCCGGCTCCCAATGTTTCAGAGATTATGAATGTAATAGGTGAAGTAAGGGGCCAGTCAGTAATAATAGTAGACGACATTATTGATACGGCAGGAACCGTATGCACTGCTGCCGAGGTTATGCTGGAAAAGGGAGCCCAAGATGTTTATGCCTGTTGCACCCATGCGGTTTTCTCCGGACCGGCTATGGACAGGTTGTCACGCGCCCCCTTGAAGGAAATAGTGATTACCAATACCATCTCCATCGATGAAAGTAAAAAGCTGCCCAATATGACAACTCTTTCCATTGCGCCGCTGGTGGGCGAAGCGGTTTTACGTATTCATGAAGACCTGGAGGTAAGCAAACTATTTGAAGAATAAATAGCAGTTTAAAAAAAATAAAAATCAAAAGAGGTGATGTCCCAATGTTAGGTGAAAAGTTGAATTGTCGTAAACGGGAAATTAAAAACCGGGGGTATCTCAACCAGCTCAAACGCAGCGAGCAGGTACCAGCCGTTATATACGGCAAAGGGGATGAAGCTATTCCCATTAGCTTGGAAAAGAGACAGTTGAATAAAGCCTTTACTATGCATGGCTCCAGGGGCCTTTTTTCTCTCGAATTAGAAGGGGAAAGCCAGCTTCTGATGACACTGGTGCGAGAAGTTCAGAGAAATCCGGTAAGCGGGCAACTTATTCATGTTGATTTTCTCAGCATAAACATGAACGAAAAGATTACCAGTAGTGTAGGCGTCTTACTGAGTGGTGAAGAAGAAATCATTAAAAAAGGAGGCATCCTGCAAACGGGCTTAAAAGAAGTGGAAGTACAATGCTTCCCCCAGGATTTGCCGGAATATCTTGGTGCGGATATTTCCTCCCTGGAAATAGGGGAGACTTTACATGTCAGCGATTTGACCTCCATTGAAGGGGTAGAAATTTTAGCCGATGCGGACGCAGTAGTAGCAAGCATATTGGCCCCCTCCAAGGCTACAGCCGATGAAGAAGAAATGGAAGCTGAAGGAGCAGCCGATGAAGCCGATGGGGCTGAAGATAAGCCTGAGCAATAGTTATTCTATTGGGGGATAGAGATGAAGATGCTTGTGGGACTGGGGAATCCAGGAAAGAAATACAGCCATACCCGGCACAATATTGGCTTCAAGGTACTGGAGGAACTGGCCCGCCGCTACCAGATAGAAAAAGAAGAAAGCCGTTATGATGCTATTGTTGCTCACCTGAGAGTGAATCAAGAAAAGCTCCTGTTGGTTAAACCCCTGACCTTCATGAATCTCAGCGGCAAAGCCGTAAGACCCTTGTTTAACTGGTTCAAGCTGGATTTATCCGAGCTTTTGCTAGTCTACGATGACATGGATCTGGAACCGGGTGTAGTGAGAATACGAGCCTCCGGGGGTACTGGCGGGCATAAAGGTATGCAATCTATCTGTGAAAGTCTGGGAAGCCGTGATTTCGCGAGGATAAGAATTGGAATAGGTCGCCCCCCGGGAGGGGCTATTGATTGGGTCTTGGGGGAATTCAGCGACAGCGAAAAACCCCTTATGCAGAACGCTATTGATAAAGCCGCCAGCGCCATTGAATGCTGGGCAAAAAACGGAATAGATGCCGCAATGAATGCGTACAATTGAACAAGGTATATTTGCCTGCTTCAAAAGAGAGAATATATAAAAAGCACAAAAAGATGGAAGGCGGGGCAGGCCAAATGACTATTTATTACATCTGTGAATACTGTGAGCAGGTTTTCTCAACGGTTGAAACAGAAGGGCAGGAAGGAAGCGTAGAGGTGAAGGGAATATGCGAAGAATGTGCTATGGAAATGGGGTTATTGGAGCCCACTTCCATGGGCGGCAAGCAGTATTTCAATTAACCACCCACGCCCTAACGGGCTATTGGTTTATAAAATCTTGTGACGGAGGTAGGGTGGGGGCCTTGCCCCCGCCGTTACCTTATTTATTTTTTCTTGGGTTGTTTTACTGCAAAAAGGCATAAATATTATTTGCTTGCCATTAGACATTTTTAATTGAACAACCAGTGGGGGCCTTTTTTGGGGCGCCCACCATTGCCGTTGGGGAGGATTATTTTTCTTGCAAGAAAAACTTATGGATTCGCTGCGTGAAGGCCTGCAAAATAGGCAAAACATTCTGCTGACAGGACTTTCCGGAAGCGCTAAAGCCTTTTTGCTGACCGAAATACTTAAAAACCAGAGCCAAAAACTGCTCTGCCTGGTTCCTGGGGAAGAAAAAGCCTATGATCTGGCCCGCGATTTGGAGGCATTTGTAGAGCCGGAGCGCTTATTTATGTTTCTGGCCCGTGATTTTCTCTTTATGAAAGAGAACCTGTCCACGCTTGAAGTGGGCAGAATTCTTAGCCTACAGCACTGCCTGGATCATCCCCGGCAGAGCTCAATCATTATTGCCACCCCCGGTGCTTTAATCTACCCGTTACCACCTCCCGCGCTTATGAGAGAGAACAGTCTCTTATTAAAACATGGAGAGGAAAAAAACCAGCGCGAAATCCTGAAGAAATTGGTGGATGGTGGTTACCGGCGGGTGGATACCATCAGCCGGCAGGGGGAATTCGCCGTTCGTGGGGGTATAATCGATATTTTCCCCCTCGGACATAAAGAGCCTTACCGGGTGGAATTTTTTGGCGAGCTCATCGACTCACTCCATCGTTTCGATTTAAACAGCCAAAGAAGACTGAGAAAAGATGAAGGCCAACTAAAGATATTACCTGCCGATGAACTATACGGAGACAGATTAGCTTCCAGCCTTTTGGCCTATCTGGATAAAAGCAGCCCCGTATTTTTTGACGAACCCCGGGAGTTTCACAAGCAATTTAAGCGAAGTGTTCGCCGCTACCGGGAGGCGCTGAAAGAAGCCCGCAAGGATGGGAAAATAATACGGGAAATAAAACTCCTGGAAAGAGAAGACCTTAAAGAAGAGATAGAAACCCATAGCGTAATATATCATGCCTACTTTCCCTCCACAATTCCCCAGGTGGAGGTAGCTTCTCTGCAGCATATTTCCCAGAAGGAAATGGAGCCTTTCTATAGGCAGTATGAGACTTTTTTTACCCGAATCAAAGAATGGCAGAAAAAAAACTTCGAAGTCATACTGGCGGTAAAAAGCCGGGTAGCCCGGGAGCAAATACAACAAGATTTGCTGGAACAGGGCATCACCGGGATATCCTATCTGGACCAGGCCGTGGAAAAGGGATTTAGCAGTTCTACCTTACAGACCGCTTTGGTCACGGAAAGCGATATCTGGGGGAAAAAAGCGGGCCCCAGCAGCAAGAAGAAACGCAATAAAGAAGAGAGAATCCTGTTGGAGGATCTCAAGCACGGAGATTATGTAGTCCACGAGAGCTATGGCATCGGCATATTTCGCGGAATGAGCCAGGTGGAAAACAACGGGATTACCCGGGAATATATTCTTCTGGAGTATGCTGGAACTGATCGGCTTTACCTGCCATTGGAAAAACTTGAGCTCCTGTATAAATACACTAGCTCCGGAGACAAGGAACCCCGCTTAAACAAGCTGGGGGGACACGCCTGGGAGAGAACCCGGAAGAAGGTAGCAGAATCAATTCAAGAATTGGCGGAGGACCTCCTGCAGCTCTATGCCCACCGGGAGAGCCGCGAAGGCTATGCCTTCTCCCCGGACACTCCCTGGCAGAGTCAATTTGAGGATGAGTTCCCTTTTCAAGAAACTCCCGACCAGCTCAAAGCCATCAATGACGTTAAGAAGGACATGGAAAGCCGGCGGCCCATGGAGCGGCTAGTTTGCGGCGATGTTGGCTACGGTAAAACCGAAGTTTTTTTGCGAGCAGCCTTCAAAGCCATTATGGACGGCAAGCAGGTAGCCATATTAGTCCCTACCACCGTACTGGCCGAACAGCATTTCCGGACCTTTACGGAAAGGTTTGCCACCTACCCCGCAGTAATCGAGGTGCTCAGTCGTTTCCGCAGCAGCTCGGAGCAAAAACATATTGTCGAAGATCTGCAAAAAGGGGTGGTGGATATCGTAATCGCTACCCACCGCTTGCTTTCCCGCGATGTAAAGTTCAAAGACCTGGGTCTTCTGGTAGTAGATGAAGAACACCGCTTCGGAGTAGCCCAAAAGGAAAAAATCAAGGCATTAAAGGAAATGGTTGATGTCATAAGCCTTTCCGCTACCCCCATTCCCCGCAGCATGCACATGGCCCTTACCGGCCTGCGCGACCTCAGCGTAATAGAAACACCTCCCCCTGAGCGCTATCCCATTACCACCTATGTCCTGGAATACAACGAGGAAATAATCGTGGAGGCGGTAATGAAGGAGATCGAGCGCCAGGGACAGGTTTTTTTCGTGCACAATCGTATCGAGGATATCTACCGGGTGAAGGAACACTTGGATGAACTCTTTCCCGGCATAAAGATTGCGGTAGGACACGGCCGTATGAAAGAAGATGAACTCTCCCGGGTGATGATGGATTTTGTCAACGGCAGATACCAGCTGTTTCTCTGCACCACCATCATAGAATCTGGCTTGGATATGCCCAATGTCAACACCATAATAGTGGATGAAGCGGATAAAATGGGCCTGGCTCAGCTCTACCAACTGCGGGGGAGGGTGGGGCGCTCCCATCGCCTGGCCTATGCTTATCTTACCTACCGCCCCGACCGGGTGGTAAGTGAAGCTTCGCAAAAACGATTGAATGCCATTCGGGAATTCAATGAGCTGGGCTCCGGCATGAAAATTGCTTTGCGGGATTTGGAAATCAGAGGCGCCGGCAATATCCTGGGAGCAGAGCAGCACGGCTATATTCAAGCCGTAGGCTTTGACCTCTATTGCCGCTTGCTGGAGCAGGAGACCGGTCGCTTAAAGGGCGAGCAAGTTCAGGAAAGCAGGGTAGATCCCCAGCTGGATATCGACATCGATTATTATATTCCCGAAAGCTATATACCTGACTCCGGCAGCAAGATGAGAATATATCGCCGTCTCTTGCTGGCCGGCAGCCAGGAAGAAGTAGAAGAAATCCGGGAAGAAATCCGGGATCGTTTCGGCCCTCTGCCCCAGGCAGTGGATAACTTCTTGCAAATAGCCGTACTGCGCCTC
>NZ_JAQVZX010000019.1 GCF_028707975.1 Syntrophomonas sp. | reverse complement strand
GCAAGAGGGACATCAACCGCAGCCTGAACTGCAACCACCGCCTCTCTCATAGCCATAGCTTCATCTATTCCAGGTACTCCCATATTTACATCCAGAATGGCGGCACCTGCTTCCACCTGTTTCCTGGCTTCATCCACTACCATCTGCATACGGCCTTCCTTGATATCCTGAGCCAATTTCTTGCGGGCGGTAGGGTTTATCCTTTCTCCGATAAAAGTGAGCGGCTTTCCCTCTCCCAGAACCACTGCCTGACTACGCGAAGCTAGGGCCCTAATTCTTCGTGGTGTCCTTTTCCGGGGGGAAAATCCCCTTAAAGTACTGGCGATAGCTTTTATATGCTCCGGGGTGGTACCGCAGCAGCCGCCTATGATATTGGCCCCGACATCCCTCAATTTCAAGGCATATTCAGCCATTTCCTCCGGTCTATCCGGGAAGACGGTTCTTTCCCCGAGCAGTTGGGGTAAACCGGCATTGGGCTCTACTGATAGAAATACACTGCTATAGCGGCCCATTTCTTCGATTATGGGCAGCAATTCCCGGGCACCCCCGGAACAATTGGCTCCAATGGCCAGGGGCTGCAAAGCCTCCATAATAATAAGAGCGGTAAGGGGATCAGTACCCATCAGGGTTCTTCCCCCGGGCTCAAAAGTCATATGGGCAATAACCGGCAGGCGGGTATGGGAACAGGCCGCAATCAAGGCAGCCCTCATTTCCCCGATGTCAGTCATGGTTTCTATTGATATGAGATCAGCCCCGGCTTTTTCACAGCTGAGCATCTGCTCGGTAAAAGCCGCATAGAGCTCAGCAAAATCCGCATTTCCAAAGGGTTTTAACAGTTTGCCGCTGGGACCGATGGAGGCCGCTACCAGGGCTTTTCCCCTGGCTCCGGCGCGAGCAATTCTTATGGCTTCAGCGTTTATTTCCGCTACCCGATCCTGCAGGCCATATTCAGCCAGTTTAAAGCGATTGCCTCCGAAGGTGTTGGATTGGATAATATCGGCTCCCGCTTCCATATACTGATAGTGAATATCTTCCAAAATCAATGGATTATTTACCCCAAAAAGCTCCGGACACTCCCCCGGGACCATTCCCCTTTCCTGCAGCATGGTTCCCATGGCTCCATCCAGGATAAGAATTCTACTCTGCAAAAGAGTATACAAGTTCGGAGACATTAACAACCCTCCCCAAATATACAATAAAAAAAGCCCTCATAATAAGAGGGCCGGTATGCTATCCCCTCTCATCTGCCAGGATCCTCCTGCAGGATTTGGCACCATACCTTTCAGGCGGTTGCCGGGTTTCATCGGGCCAGTCCCTCCACCACTCTGGATAAGAGTAAAAGTATTTATTTGCTTATGATAAGGTATTTCCGGGGTCATCTTTTTTGACCTTTTCTTTATTATTAAGACTCATTTCATTCAATTCGTCAAGGGAAACCGTAGGGGAAACTTCGATTTTTTCCGGCACCGCTTCTGGCTCTTTTTGGGCCGGCGCAGGTTTCTCATCAACCTTTAAGGCATCTTGAAACTCTTTTTGTACCCCGGTGGTAGCTTTTTTAAATTCCCGGGCTGCTTTTCCCATAGATTTGGCTACTTCCGGCAATTTACCCGGTCCAACTACTATCAAAGCAACAACCAGGATTAAAATCAACTCCCAGGGTCCTATGTTCCCGATAAAGCCAAACATTTTTCTTCCACCCCCTATCCATTCTTCCTCTGAGCTAGTTTGCCAGATAGATTATATAAAAGTCCTGGACATACCCCAGAGCTTCTTAGACATTAACTTGGTGATTAAAACCCCAATCTTCTAAATTCTGATTTTTTATTTTCAATCCAGGGAAATAAAAGAGCCTACTGCTTGTTTATTTTACTTGTCTTTATAAATATAAGCAAACTTTTTCCGGCAAAACTCAAAAGCCAGTATATACTGGCTTTCGAGCAAGATATGTTTTTTTATGGTTGAGTTCTCCCCCTATATTTAAGCTACTGCTGTGGCGTAGTTAGGGGGATAATCTTGCCAGTTTACCTGGCAAAAGCGAATTACCTGAGCTCAGTTGGAACAAATGCATCAACCAGGCCTATGACAAAAGCCGCCAGCAGACTTCCCAATAAGGATACCGACAGATAATTGGGAATAATAAACTGGGCCAGGTAAATGACTATGGCAGCCGTAATAAAACCCACCAGACCGCGAGAGCGTGGTGATATCCGGGTACCCAGAATGGCCTCGGCAGCATAGCCAAGAAGAGCAATTACAATTGCTGCAATCAAGGCTCCGGTAAAACCAGCTACGCTAATCCCTGGCAAAAGGTAACCCACCAGAAGCAAGACCAGAGCAGATACAACAAAACGGACTATGGCACCAATCATAGTAGTCTTAAACCTCCTTTAGAACAACATTTTTATACCCAATAGATTCCTTAAAGCTCTGTATTATGATTCGTAGAAAAGTAAAATACTATACGAAAAATTTTTGTTTCGAATAAATCATTAAAGGATTTTACCCCATCTTGACGAAAAATTACATAATAGGAAAGTTGGGATAAAAATGCTGGCCAGTTTTTATACTTTAGTAACAGCTGGTATAGATGCCAAATCAGTAAAAGTTGAAGTAGATATTCAGAGTGGAGCACTGCCCAGTTTTGAAATTGTCGGCCTGGCTCAGACCTCGGTTAAGGAATCCCGTGAGCGGGTTCGTTCAGCCATCAAGAACTCCGGCTACAAGTTTCCCAACCGCAAAATAATAATTAACCTGGCACCGGCTAATTTTAAAAAGGAAGGCAGTCACTTTGATTTGGCTATTGCCCTGGGGATATTGGCTGCTTCTGAGCAATTGGAAATTTGCCAGAACAAGACGCATTATTTTGCCGCTGAACTTTCTTTGGATGGTGCCTTGCGCCCCATTCCAGGAATACTGCCGATGGCCCTCGAACTGCTGGAAAGGGAACCCGATTCACATTTCATCATACCACAAGCCAACAGCCAGGAAGCCGGACTGGTAAGTGAAGTAAGCTCTCTGGCCGCCGGCAATCTGTCCGAGGTTTGTTGCTATTTACAGAATAGATTGGAATTGCCGGTCGTAGCTCCCACAGAGTATTTATCTGCTTCATCCCTGGGTAGCATTCCCGACTTTGCCGATGTTAAGGGTCAAGAAACCGCTAAAAGAGCTTTAATGGTAGCAGCGGCCGGATTACATAACATCCTTTTAATCGGTCCGCCCGGTGGGGGAAAGACCATGCTGGCTCGCCGGGTTCCGGGGATAATGCCGGAAATGAGCCGGGAAGAGATATTACAAACGACTCGGATTTATTCGGTAGCTGGCCTTCTAAGCTCGGAACAACCCCTAATTTTTAACCGCCCTTTCCGGGCCCCACATAAGAATGCTTCCAGTGCCAGCATCGTTGGTGGGGGGCGTATTCCTCGACCAGGGGAAATCAGCCTGGCCCATAACGGAGTGCTTTTCCTGGACGAATTACCCGAATTCAGCCGTGATGTACTGGAAGCCTTGCGCCAACCCCTGGAAGATAAAGTAGTGACTGTAGCCCGCTCCCAGGCTACCTTTAGCTATCCTGCCGATTTCGGCTTGGTTGCTTCCATGAACCCATGTCCTTGTGGGAATTTCGGCTCCGAAATGGAGTGCCGTTGTACTCCACTGCAGATACAACGCTATCTGGGAAGGGTAAGCGGTCCCCTGCTCGACCGGATGGATTTGCATGTGGAGGTTCCTCGAGTCAAATATGAGCAACTTCGGGATAGGGCGAACGGAGAAAGCTCCGCCAGTATGCGGGATAAAATTACCGCAGCCCGGAAAAAACAAAAAAAGCGCTTTAAACGCTATAAGATCACGCTGAATTCGCAGATGAGACCAACTGATGTTAAAAAGTTCTGCCGTCTGGATGAAGAATCAGAACAGCTTTTAAAAAATGCTTTCGACCGGCTTAGTATGAGCGCCCGAGCCTACGACCGCATCCTCAAAGTAGCCCGAACTATTGCCGACCTGGAACAATCAGACGATATTAAGCTGGAACATATTGCTGAAGCCCTGCAATACCGCAGTCTGGATCGGAAATACTGGCAAAGTTGAGAAGAAAGGGTGGACTATGAGAAACTCTAAAGCATGGAAAACATTCTGGAAAATCTGGTGGGTGGGCTTTATTATTCTATCAATAGCTCTCTTGATACAGATTTTGTGGTAATTAGAAAATTCTTTACCCCTCACTCTAATTTCATAATTGCTAGTACCTGGGTATAAGAACCTAATGAGAAAAAGTGAGGGGTAAGCCTGCTATTCCAACGCAATATTAAGGTCCAAGCTGCCTTCTGCCCCGCTAAATTGAACCACCAATGTCTCCACCATGCTGATCATGGAAACCATGTTCTTCCCGCTTATAAGGGTAGGTGGAGTTATATCAACCAGGCTGCCGACTTCCTGAAGATTGCTTACACTGTTGCCGGCAACCATATTAGCCAGTTCGCAGATGGCGCTCTTGGGCATCAAATCAAACTGGGAAACCGGCATACCCCCCATCATAGTGGAGGATATATTGCAGGCTGTAGCCTCATGCATAGACAAGACCACATTTCCTTTCAAGCCGCCTACGAGACCAATTATTATATTCACATCATGTTCGGTCTGTAGTTTTTCCCTTTTACTTAATCCGGTTCTTTTTAGTTCTTGCATGCCCAGCATCTGGCAAACATTTAATAAACCATTGATAAAAGGGTTTATGTATTTGATATCCATCCTTATTTGTTCCCCTCCTCCACTGCTACATTAATCTTAACCGGACCGGCATCAGTCTGCAAAAGTACAGAACAGGAACTAAGCCGTACATTAAACATACTCAAATCCTCCCCGGCAAAGACACTGGGAGGAGTAAGGCGCAGATTCAAGCCAGAGTTGCTGTTGTTAATGTCGGTAATGGCATTGCCGCTAATAATATTGCCCAGCTCAGCTCCAGAGAGCAGCACTTCTTCCTCCGCAAAAGTACTGTAACTTTCACCGGTAAGGCTAGAGGCAATGTGCAAAGCGGTTTCGCCACCCATATCCAGGAAGAACCTGCCTTTCCATCCCCCGGTAAAGCCGATAATAACGGTGAAACCCCGAGAAACAAAGGCGTCTCCTTCCTCTTCAGTTTCTCCGCTCCTAACCTCCAAGTCCAGCATGTCCCGGAAAATGCTTACACTGGCCTTAACAAATGGTACTATATGATTCGTAGCCATTCAATCACCTCAATTCTCTATTGCTTTGAGAATCTTTTCCACCAGTTCTTCCGCCTTAAAGGGCTTGCAACAGACATCATTTATCCCCCTTGATTTTGCATCGTTAATTATATCATCATCACCCATGGCGCTAAGCATTATTATCTTTTGCTTAGGATTAATGCCTTTTATCATACTGGCCGCATCCAAACCGTCCATTATGGGCATAGTTACATCCATGGTTATGATGTCGGGTTGAAACTGGGGGTAGCGTTCCACGGCTTCTTTACCATTGCCTGCCTCTCCTACTATTAAAAAACCTTCCGGTTCCAGGGCTTTTTTAATCATTTTGCGTGAAATAGGGGAATCATCTACCGCCATCACTTTTATGGGAGTTCCGTCCGTTCTAATACCCTTCATCCTGTTCCACCTCCAATTAAAACTAGCTTTATCGGTTTACCGCCCGTATGATTTCACGAGCTATGTTCCAAATGGGTACTACTATTTCCGCTCCGCCTCTCTTAATCGCATCTCCAGGCATACCAAAAACAATGGCACTTTCTTCGGATTCAGCAATAGTAATGCCCCCCGCCTGCCTAATCTTGACCATGGTATCAGCACCATCATTACCCATCCCGGTCATCAAGACCCCTATGGTTCTGTCCTCGAAAACCTGTAGTACTGATTGCATCATAACACTTACCGAAGGGATAAAAAGATGGTCCGGTTTGGAGCTAAGCCTAATTATTGCATCACCTGTTGAATTCTTTACCAGATTCAAATGACGGCCTCCGCTGCCCACATATAATACGCCCGGCTCGACCTTAATCCCGGCCCGGGCCTCAACCACCTCAATCTGACAGGCTCCATTAAGCCTTTTGACATAGGCTGGCGTAAAATTGGGGGGCATATGCTGAACCAGGAAAAGAGCCGCTTTAATATCCGCTGGTATCAGGGGAACGACTTCATAAATCATTTTCGGGCCACCAGTAGATATACCCATGGCTACTGCTTTGGTAACTTTCTGACCTGATCTGGGGGCAACTTTTTTCTTTACAACCGGTCTACGCTGCCCCCGGGCCATTCTTTCTCTTCCCACCACACGGTTCTTCTTTAACTGGGCGGCAGCTCTGATCTTATCGATAATCTCGGCGGCAACTTTTTTCATATCGCTGGAAACCGTACCTCCGGGTTTACCAACAAAATCAAAAGCCCCCAGTTCCAGTGCTTCAAAAGTAGTCATGGCTCCCTCCTGAGTGAGGGAGGAAACCATAACTACCGGACATATTTCTTCGTTTACAATATATTGCAGAGCCGTTATCCCATCCTGTTTTGGCATATTGACATCCATGGTAACGACATCCGGACGATATTCGCGGGCTTTAATCACAACATCCTCGCCGTCCCGGGCTGCTCCCACCACCTGGATTTCAGGATCGGATTCTATTATTTGCTTGAGCATTTTGCGCATTAATGCGGAGTCATCCGCAATTAATACCTTAATCATTGCTTTTTCCCTTGCCCTGTTTTTTTAATTTGGGAGTAACTCTCTTGGGGACCGGGGATTCATTTTGCCCTATTTGGGATATTTTCTTCCACTCCTTCTCCAAGAGGATGTTTTCCAGATTAAGCATCATTATCATCCTTTTATCCAGGTTGGCGATCCCATCCATAAATCGCTGCACCTCTTTATCCTGCAGAATCTCCGGGGCTTCCTCCAGTAGCTTATGAGATACCCTCAGTACCTCCAGGACTTCATCTACGATGAGACCTACTTTTTTCTTGTTTATGTCACTGACAATAATCCGGGTGAACTCAGTGTAATCCTTGTGTCCCATGGCAAAGCGCTTTCTCAAGTCAATTACCGGAATTACTTCTCCCCGGAGGTTTACTACTCCTTCCACATATTCAGGAGCCCGCGGAACCCTGGTAATCTTGGAAAGCCGATTTATTTCCTGCACCTGGGTTATGCGCACCCCGAATTGTTCCCCGGCCAGGCGAAATACTACCATCTGTTCTTCATCTTCCTGCAGCTCCTGTTCCAGAGCTTCTTCTTCAATATCCTTGCCGGACTCGAGCTGTTCAATATCCTGAAGCTCTTCACTGCTGATGATATCCTGCAAGTCCATCAGCATTATGATGCGCTTCCCTTCCTCCAAACGGGCAATACCCTTTAACTTCTCTCCGGCTTCTCCGCTTAAAGCCTGCGGGGGAGGAAAAATGGTATCCTGGGGTACCCGGGTAACCTCAAACACCTTATCCACAATAAGTCCCACCAGGACCCCATCTATATCAGCCACTACCACCCGGGTGCTGCCGGTGGTTTCTTCACTGCCCATATTTAGCTTGATCCGCAGGTCGACAATGGGCATCAGGGTATCCCGCAAAGATATCAGCCCTTTGATATAGGGAGCAACATTGGGCACCTTGACGATTTCCGGATAGCGAATTATCTCCCGCACCCTTTCGATTTCCAGCCCAAATTCTTCATTCCCCAATTGGAAAGAGACCAGTTGTACTTCTTCTAATGCTTTTTCCTCTTTTCTCCGGGCCTGCTCCACTCCTTTTCTTAAGCTTGTGCCTTCCGAAGATTTCGCCTTCTCCATATTGCAAACACTGGCCACATCCAGGATCATGGCCAGCTTTTTCTGGTCATTCAGCTTGACCACCCCGCTTATAGAGCTGCTATCCACCCCGGATACCGTTGCTGGAGCGACTTCAATTCGCTCGGTCTCCACCCGCAGAACTTCGGAAACTGAGTCCACACTAAGGCCCACAGTTTTACCATTTACATCCACTACGATGACCCGGCTGGATACTTCTCTTTCTTTTTTCTGCAGGCCAAACTTGGCCCGGGTATCAATTACCGGCAGGATGTGGCCCCGAAGGTTGGTAACCCCTTCCACATAGGCAGCCGCCTGAGGTACTACCGTAATCGAAGGAATACGAATTATTTCCTGCACATTCATGATATCTATACCAAAAGTTTCTTCACCTAAAGCAAAGGTAACCAGTTGCATTTCACCTGAGGAGAAAACGCTGTCAACACTCATCCCGATCCCTCCCGCTTCTTATTTTGCGTCCTCCTTCTTAATTGGCCTGCATTTCATCGGCGATAGAGGCGATTTCTTCTATGGAGTTGGCCAGTTCGTCAATAGCTTTGGCCTGTTCATCAGCCACGCGGGAAGCATCTTCAATCTGCTCTCGGACTTGTTCCATAATTTCAGCAACCTCATGGCTTTCCCGTTCATTTTCCGCCACTGCCTTCTTAATTTCTTCCACAATTCCCAGAGAGGCTTTTTTAGCCACTTCGATTTCTCCCAGGGTATCCGTAACATACTGATTCCTTTGAGCAGCTCCTCCTGCCATCTCATTAGCTTTATGGGTGGAGTTTTCCGACTGCAATATTTCCCCAATTACTTTGCCCATCTGCATTTGAATATCTCTTACCAGGTCCTTGATCTTGTCCGCATTCTCCGCCGACTCAGTAGCCAGGTTCCGGATATCGCCAGCCACTACGGAAAATCCCCGGCCATGCTCCCCGGCGGTGGCCGCTTCCACAAAGCCGTTTACCGCCAGCATATTGGTCTGAATGGAAACATTTTCAATGGTGTCCACAATTTTTTCAATCCGGCGGATTTTCTCCTGCAGTTCCTCCACTGCGCTATTGGTTCCCTGATAAGATTCGATGCAACTGCGTACCCGGGCCCAAACCGCCCGTGCCAAAGCGCGATTGTTCTCCAGGGTCTGGCTCACTTCTTCAATCACTTCACCAGCGATAGCCGCCACCGCAATTATTTCTTCAGTGGCTTTACCACAGTCTTCACCCAGGGAAACCGCTTTATGAGTTTCCTCGTTAACCGAGCGGGCCGCTTCCGCTAGCTGCACCAGGCCACTGGCAATCTGCGCTGCCGAGGTACTCAGTTCTTCAATGTTGGCTGATAGTTGTTCGGCCGTAGCCGCTACTTCTTCCGCCGATTTGTTGATATTGGTGGAAGTCTTTAAATCCTCCGCCATTTCGCTGAGCTCCTGGCTGGCTACATTGACTTCCGCCAGGGCCTTGCTTTGCTCCGCTACCGCTTTGGCGATTTCATGGGTTCCACTGATTGCTTCCTCGGAAGCTGAAGCGATGGTTTCACTGCCCGCCAGGAATTCATTGGCATTTTGCGCCAGTAAATCCGAGTTTTCTACCTCATTGTCAATATGCTCGTTATACTGGCCGAAAAGCTGTCCCATTTTTTCAAAACCGTCTACACTATCCTGCAAATCCTTTTGCATCTCATCAAAGTCTTGCACGGTTTTATTTATATCCTCTACCACTGCTTCCACACCAGTCCGGATCTCTTCCACCACCCCGCGGATGTCACGAGCGGAGCGCTCCGAGGTCTCGGCCAGGTTGCGCACTTCATCAGCTACCACCGCAAAACCCCGGCCATGTTCACCAGCCCGAGCGGCCTCAATGGCGGCGTTCAAGGCCAGCAAATTGGTCTGATCCGCTATCATCACCACCGCCTGGACTATTTCTCCGATCTGTCGGGACTGCTGTTCCAATTCTTCGATTCTCCGGGCTGATTGCTGGTTTTTGTCCCCGGCTTCCTTAAGTTGGCCCTGCATGGCCTGCATAGCCTTGATAGCCTCTTTGGCCCCGGTATCACCATTCAAAGCGGCCTGATGCAGTTTTTGCAACTGCTGGTTCAAGTCAAGAGCGGAGCGGTTGAGCTGCACACTGGCCACCCGCATCTGTTCCGCACTGCTGCCCATCTTCTCCCCGTTGGCAGCTACCACTTCCACCAGACGGGTAAATTCCTGACCAGCCGCATTGGACTCTTCGATTCCTGCCACCAGTTGTTCTGAAGCCGAGGCAATCCTTTCCGCCATTGCCTGCTGCTTGGCCAGGGTGCGGGCCCGGGCTTTTTCCTGAGCCATTTTCCTGGCTATTTCCCTCTTCCTGGTAATCTCATCGCCGGTTTCTTGCTTTACCGTTATTCCCGTTTTTTCTGTCGTAGCACTTGCCGGCTTTGCCAGTTTTTTTGCCATTTAATTAACCCTCCTTAAAAGATTTTATATAACCTTCAGGTTTTTACCCCTGCGAAAAAGCTGCTGCTGCTTAGAAAAATACCCTACCTCATTTATCTCAATTTCATTTTGTATACCAGCATCGATATCCATAGCCGACACATGCAATATACCATTACGGTCAATTGCAAAAGTTACATCGATATTGGCTTCGCCAACTGCCGCTTTCCCGATACCGGATAAATGAAACTTGCCCAGAGAAATATAGTCTTTATTATCATCGAGATCGCTCATTTCATCGTGTTGCAAAATATGTATTATCACCTCCTCTTGCTTGTCCTCAACCGTGGTAAATAATTTGGATTCTACGGTTGGATAAGGGGTATTGGCGGCAATGAGAGGGATAAATTTTCCCTCGTGATCCTCTATGCCCAGGGTGTGACTGGTAACATCGAAAAGCTTTACATCATTGACCTGCCCTGAAAGCATACCGGCCCTCAAGGCCGCCCCCAGTGCCACCACTTCATCCGGATTGATCTCTGTTCTTATAGCTGCTGTCGGGAAAATTTCCGCAACTAACTCCCTAAATCCCGGCATCCGGGAGGAACCACCCGCGAAAACCACTACATCTACCCATTTTTCAGCTACCTCGGCCCGCTCCAGGGTCTGCCCAATCAGTTCCTTGATCTCCTGGTACAAATCACGGCAGAGGTGATTGAATTGCTCCCGTTGCAAGAGCTGGTTAATATGCAAGGGGCCAGTAGCACCCATACTTATGTAAGGAATCAAAACCGAGCATTCTTTTACCGTGGAAAGATCCAGTTTGGCCTTTTCAACATTGATATAGATTTGCTGCATAGCTACCATATCACCACACAGGTCTATCGCGTTTGCTTCCTGAAAACTCTGAACTATATATTCGGCCAGGCGCTGGTCGAAATCCATGCCTCCCAGGCTGCTGGAGCCCCCGGTAGCTTTTACCCGGCACAGCCCTTTCTCATATTCCATAAGGGTTATATCAAATGTTCCTCCACCAATATCCAAAACCAGAATATGTTCCTTATCCGCTTGTTCCGAAGCATAGGCCAGAGCCGCCGCAGTAGGTTCATTAAGCAGTTGCAATATTTTAAGCCCGGCCAACTCACCGGCCATATAGGTGGCTTGCCTCTGGTTGTCATTGAAATACGCCGGTACAGTCACTACTGCGGCTTCTATTTCCTGACCCAAATATTCTTTAGCATAATCAGTTAATTTGCGCAAAATTAAGGCGGAAATCTCTACGGCGGAATAAGTCCGGCCCGAGATCTCCACCTGAAAATCTGATCCCATATGTCTTTTAATAGAGCTAACCGTTTGTCCGGCTTTAAGCAAAGCCTGGTTGCGGGCCACTTCTCCCACCAGTACTTCCTGCTCATTTTTAAAATAAACTACCGATGGGGTTAGGCGGCCTCCTCTTTCATTGATAATGATCTCCGCTTTACCCTCCCGGTTTATAAAAGCTACCAGCGAGTTGGTAGTCCCCAGGTCAATCCCCACTATCAAAAACTTCTCCCCCTTTATGCCATTAGCTTAAGAAAGTCCTGGTAAATTAATTTTGCTAGTTACTAAAAGTTGACCCTACTGCAAAAACCCTTTTTGTTGCATAAGGGTTGCATAAATATACAAAGCGCTGGCGAAGCCTGATTCGGAACGACACGGGGGTCGTTCCCTACACACCCTTCGGTCGCTTTTAATGTAGCTGAGCGGTATAAATATGCACGCTAATGCATATTTATAACTTTTTGCAGTGACATCAAAGTTATATTATCCATTATCTTTAAAATCGCTATCCATGACCTGCAAATTCTCCCGGGCTACCTGGTTCCGGGGATTAGCCATCAAAGCTTTTTCCAAAAAGGCCTGAGCTTCCTTAATTGCCCCGTTTGCAAAAAGAATTACCGCGGCATTGTTACAGGCCTGAGATAAAAGATCTTTAGCAGCTTCCTGTTTAAGGGATAAGAAAGGTTCCAGGCAGTCCATCACCTGCCGGTAATAATAATACGCTTCAAATAGCTTTCCATCTTCATCCTCATTAAGAGCTTTTTGAAATATTGATTCGGCATCCCTTAAGACCTGTTCTTCCCCCTCCTGCCTGGGGGAAAGCTCGCTTGAGCTCAGGAGCAGGTCCAGGCCCATCCCTAAGTTTTTCATTCTGTTCATGTTCTAACACTCCTGGCAAGAATAGTCTCCACCACTTGCAGGTAATCCATAGCTCCACGACAGCCGGGGGCATATTCAAAGATACTCTTGCCAAAGCTAGGGGCTTCAGCTAATTTAATATCGTTCCTGACCAGGGGAAGAAGCTGTTCCAAGCCAAAGTTCTTTTCCACTTCTTCCTTAACACTACGCGCCAGGTTGGTTCTCAAATCACACTTCACCGGCAGAATACCCAGAAGCCGCAAAGCCGGATTCAACTGGGCATTGACTCGATAGAGCACCCCCATCATTTGCGCCAGGCCGTCCATGGACAAGAAGCTTAATTCTATTGGTATCAAAAGCCAATCAGCTGCGGTTAATCCATTTACGGTTATTAAGCCCAGCGAAGGGGGTAGATCTATTATGATAAAGTCATATTCCTTTTCCACTTCCATTAATAGGTTGCGCAGCAGGGATTCTCGCCCTACTACTGAACTCAATTCGATTTCCAGAGCTGATAAGTCAGCCTGTGAAGGAATAAGGTCATAACTCTTGGCTTCTTGTATGATAGTATTACGGATGGATTCCTGAGAGAGTTCATTTTGGGCTGCCAGGTGAAGAAGTTGATAAATGCTCATATCCAGTTGGTGAGGTAGAATCCCGGAGCCGGTAGTGGCCTGCGCCTGTGAATCGGCATCTATTACCAGAACCCGGTAACCCTTTCGGCCCAATCCATCTGCTATGTTTAAAGTGCTGGTAGTTTTGCCGCTTCCACCCTTACGGTTGGCCAGAGCAATAGTTGTCGCCATTATCTATCCTCCATGGTCAAGCAACAGGAACAGCTGGTAAAGCTGGCCGGGGTTTAGAATCAAGACTACACTGCCATCACCCATTATAGTAGCACCAGTATAGATCTTTAAAGCCGCTAACTCCTCTGCCAGCGTTTTTACTACAAATTCCTGTTCGTGCTGAAAGGAATCTACAACCAGTCCGAACCTGTTTCCATCATAATTAATAATTACTATGGGAATCCGCATATCGGAAGTAATTTTCGGCTCATCCAAGTCCTCTTTTAAATTCAGAAGGTCTTTAAGGTAGATGAGATGAACGATCTCGTCCCGTATATCAGCTATTCTAACTTTTTTGTAGCTTCTAATTTTATGGGCGGGTAGTTTCACCGTCTCTTCAATGCTATCGAGCGGGAGAATAAAGCTTTGCGAACCCATTTTTACCATTAGTCCCCGGATAATAGACATGGAGAGAGGAATTCTAAGCAGGAAGTTAGTACCCTGGTTTAACTGGCTGGACATGGTTACCGTTCCCCCGACCTGCTCAATATTGTTTTTAACCACATCCATTCCTACCCCCCGGCCGGAAAGCTCACTAACTTCCTCACGGGTACTGAAACCAGGTAGAAAAATAAGCTGATAGACCTCTTCATTACTCATACTTTCAATCTGTTCCGGCCTTATCAAGCCCTTGCCCAGAGCCTTGAGCTTGAGCTCCTCCGGATTCATGCCTTTACCGTCATCGGATATCTCTATTATTACATTGTTTCCCTGGTAACGAGCTTTCAAATATATCTTGCCCTGGCGGGGCTTGCCCTGGGCTTCCCGCCTATCCGGCGTTTCAATGCCATGGTCAACGGCATTGCGCAGCATATGTACCAGAGGATCATTGATGGCTTCGATTACCGTCTTATCCAGTTCCGTTTCTTCTCCTTCCACCACCAGATCCACGTTTTTCCCGGCTTTGCGGGAGATATCTCTAATAGTGCGAGGATAGCGCTGAAACAAGATTCTAAGCGGAACCATGCGGGCTGACATTATTGCATCCTGCAGCTCATCGGATATCCTGGCTACTTCGGAAGCAATATCTTTTACTTCCCGCGCCAATCCGGGTAATTCGTAATCCAGGTTAATTGTGCTGGCCAGGTGGAAAACTCGGTTTTTGGAAATTAAAAGCTCGCCAATCATATTCATCAGGCGATTCATTTTATCCTGACTGACCCGAATGGATTGACCCCCTATATCACTTGAAACTCGGGCTGGTTCAGGAGCTTCCTTCCTTTTTTCCTGGGCCAGCTGCTGTTCCAGCAAAGCCCGTTCCACATCCTTGGTTGTTACTTTACCCCTATCGATCAGGATCTCCCCGATTTTTTTCTGCTGGGCCAAGGCCTCGTTCAGTTCCTCCTGGCTGAGTTTTTGCTGGGCCACCAGGATTTCACCGATCCTTTTTTCTCCATACTCTATGGGTACATTGCTTAGCAAATCCTTAATATCGGCTACCTTATCTCCCAACAGCTTTTTTATCTGCCCATGGTGGCTTTTCATTTCTTCAATAAGTTCCGGATTTACCAGGTCTTCCCCAGGGACCAGGTCGTTAAAAAACTGCGTATGGGAGGCAATAAGCACCTGTACATCCTCATATTCCAGGTATCGACTGGAGGAAGCTATGCTATTAAGTGCCCGCAGGTACTGTTTAACCCTCTTCCGGCTGATAGGAACATCCTCCCGGGCCGAAGCAATTATGTTCTCCATAGACTCCAGAGCTTGATTCGTTATATTGACAAAGGCCTTGAACTGCCGGGGTATATTCTCTACCGGACTTGAAATAATGGATTGATTCGCTTCCTTGTCCACATCGCTCAGGGCATTAATCCTGGTAAGCAGGTCCTCAATAGGCAAATCTTCACTTTCCATACCTTGAACCATTTGGCTGAGCGCAGCCGTCCTATCCACTGCTTCCAGAATAATATCTATCACCGGGGAAGAAAGGGGGAGTTGCTGGTTGCGAAAGGTTTGCAACAAGCTTTCGGCAACATGGCTCAAGTTTTTAATCTTTTGAAAAGGGTCATCGGGGGTTTCTTCTTCCTGCATGCTGTTTATTACCCCCGCCGCACCCTTTATGCTATGAAAACCACGCAGGATGGCATTCAAGCGTTCCAAATCTTCGGGCTGTCTTTCCAATTCCACACAATTCTTTTCAATAGTATCCAGGTGTTCGCTGGTTTCCTCAAAAAAATCCTGCAAGAGCTGTTCGCGAAAAGACGAAATCTCTATTTTCATAACATTGGCGACCGGTTCCGGCCATTCACATTCCAGCTGGATTTTAGAATCACAGCTTTCCTCCCGACCGTTTTCCCTGCTCTCCAAAGTATTATTTCTTATAACTCCAGCTTCCTGAACAAATTCTTGAAAGCCATGCTTTTTTATATGCAGTTCAAATTTTTCCCGGGGAGGATTGACCTCCAGTTTTTTAACATGCTCCCCCAGTTGCCGAATTTGTAATTGGAGAATATCTACTCCCTTGAGAAGAATGTCAGTTATCTCCGAAGTGACTGGATATAAACCTTTTTTCATATCAGTCATAAAGGACTCCAGGGAATGGGCGGTGTCTTTGATGGGGATTAAATCCAGAAATGCAGCTACCCCCTTAACCGAGTGCATGGCTCGAAATACAGCATCCAGCTGTTCGGAATCGAATTCAGCTTCCAACTTCAGTATTCCCTCTTCAATCCCGTTCAGGTGTTCACTTGATTCCTCCACAATCCCCTGTAATATTTCCAAATCATCAGGTTCAAAGACGAATTTCATCCGATTCCAGCCTACCTTTCTACGAACCGCTCACGGGGCCAAAATCAAAAATCACCAGTTTTACCATCATAATCGAAGCACTGGCCAAGTCCTGGCTTACTCCATTAACATGCGTACATTCTCCACCATCACTTCAGGCTCAGTTGGCTTGACAATATAAATATTGGCCCCGGCCTCATAACCTCTTTCCATGTCCTTTAGTTCATCTTCCGTTGAAATAATAATGATGGGAATCTCTTCATACTGCTCGTCTTCACGCAAACGCTCAATGAAGGTGTAACCATCCATATTGGGCATATTAATATCTGTTACCACCATATCAATCGGTTCTTCACTGCCATAAATCTTCTCCAAGGCGTCAGCCCCATCCACTGCACTCAGTACTTGAAACCCCGCTGTTTTTAAGATATAACAGTGGAAATTGCGAATCATCTCGGAATCATCTACTACTATTATTCTCTTCTTTGCCACAATATCCCTCCTCAAGCCTGGTACATAAGATGACCATTCATTCGTTTAATTTTAAATGCCGTTGAGATACGACTCAAAGATTCGGCATGTCCCAAAAAAATATAGCTGCCCTTGTTGAGCATGGCATAGAACTTCTCCACCAATTGTTTACGGGAGAATTCATCAAAATATATCAACATATTGCGGCAGAATATAAAATCATAATGTCTCTCATTACGCAAAGCCCGGCGTTCCATGAGGTTTAAGTGTTCCAGAACCACCATATTCTTAATTTCCGAATTTACCATAAATCTACCAGCGGATGGGTTCGAAAAGTACTTTTGCAGGTAAGGAGGAGGAACATCTTTTACCGAACGGCTGTCATATATTCCACGCTGCGCTTGTATTAATACATTCTCATCAATGTCTACTCCTTTTACGATTACATTCCAGTTATGGAAGTCTTCCAGCATTTCTCTAACGATAATGGCCAGGGTGTAAGGCTCCTCACCGGAAGAACAGGCAGCGGAAAATATCCGCAGGTTGCGGTCCCCTTTCGCCCGTTTTTTCTCCAGTACTTCGGGCAAACAGACTTCGGCGAATATTTCCAACTGGCTGAATTCCCGGAAAAAATAGGTTTCATTTATGGTTATCAGGTTAATCAGTTCCTGAAATTCACGATTATCCCTATCAAAAAACTTCAAATGTTTTATGTATTCGCTCACTTTCTGCAAATGGTTCTCTTCCATTCTTTTCTGCAGCCGTTTTTTGAAATAGTAAATCTTGTTTTCCCCGAAATGCATTCCAGTGCGCTCATGAATCATATTTCTTATGGCAATAAAATCTTCCGTAGATAAATCCATATAAATCACCTCACCGGGGCCAGTTGTATAATCGCTTTTTCAACGGCCTCCAATAATTCTTCATCTTCCATCTGCTTCTTTAGTTCTAACAATAACGGGAGTTGATCCGGATCACCGAGAAATCCCAAGCCTTCAACCGCTCCCAAACACAAGAATTTTTCTGCGGAACAAGCATAGCTTGCCAGCAAAGGCCCGATTTCAGAGTTTTTAAAATGCCCCAGAAATACCAGCAATTCATATTTGTTGATTACATTGATATCACTGGCGATATAAAGAGCTAAATCCTCCAGCATCCCCGCCGGCAAATAAACAGCGCCGCTACGCCGCAGTATGCCCTCAATAGTATTGATTATCTCTTTGGCCATTAATTTCCCTTTACTTTTCATTAATGAAAATACAAAAGGCAGGTACTTTTCTTTTCCCTGCCGGGCCAAATATTTTAAATATGAATACAACTCCAGTTCATTTATTTGCTCAGGCTGGGGATAAAATTCAGCAACCAGGCGGGCGGATTCCTCATCACCCAGTATAGCCATGGTCTCCAGACAGGTGCAGCGTAAAAGCAGGTTACTGCTGGAAACAAAAAGCCGGTTAATGCCGCCAATATGAGCCCTGGCCTCCAATCTTCCCAAATATTCTGCCGCCGTTATTCGAATATTAATATCCGGATCATCCAGGCCCCGGACAATAACTGCAGCCGAGTGAGGACTATGAATCTGGAAAAGTATGTCAACAGCAAATTTCCTAATATCTTTATCTGGATTATCCAGCAAAAGTGATATTAACGAGATTGCTAATTCGTCCTGCTCCGCCAGTATCTCAATAACTGCATTACGAACAAAGGCATCATCACTATGCAAAAGAGGGATGGTCTTTTCCACCAGTTCTGAACCAGACAGGGTTTTAAGGTTCCTGAGAATTACCTCGCGGACAAATTGTGAAGATTCAATTTTTAACTGCGCTACCAGCAAGTCAATGGCTTCCGGTATTTCCTCGTAAACAATGTCTTCTACAGCGAAGGCTCTTTCCCTTTCATCTTCGGAAGAAAGGTTTTCAATAAATTCGTCTTTATTCGACAATTTACCACCCACCTAGCAAGCTTATTTATCATTACATCCCAATAATCTGGCCCTTTTTCTGCCCCAGAAGTTGTACTGGATAAACCAAGACATTAGTCCTATATTCTCTTGCATTGTTATTAATATCTTATCATATATTTCTACATAAAATGCAAATATTTTGGCAAAGAATACACACTCCAAAAGGGGTTGCTTTTTTTTGCAAAGCAAAAGAATAAAGAAGGGTGTATTCCTTTTGCTTTTACGAAAGGCGGGGATATTAGGACTTTTTGTTCTTCTTTTTCCGACGTTGGTTACCCAGTGGAGGGTGGGGGGGCTTCCAAACTTTGGGCGGACGACTTAGGTAAAGCAATAGAAGAAAAGAGAGAGCTGTAAACACAAAACCATAACGAGATAAAACTACGAAGTCATTGACCAGTAGATATATAGAGCTTATCAGTGAGAAACCAAAAACTATAGCCCAGGCCTGCATTTTTTGCGCCCGGGTGTTTTCCTGTATCTTCTCATTAAGATTGCGCAAGGGGAGCTTAAATTTAATTTCCCCTCTTTCCGTCTGCAGCAAGACCTTTTCTAATAGCGGCGGTATTTCTAGCAAAGAGGTAAATAAATTCGTAGTCTTTTCTTTCGCCAGACTCCAAATCTCTTTAGCCGGAGCAAGCTGGTCAACATAGGGTTTGGACACCTCCAAAAAGTCAATCTGCGGGTCCAATGCAATGCAAATACCATACAAGGTTCCCAGCGCTCTTCCCAGAAAGGTAAAATTGGCTGGAATTTGGAAAGGTTGCTCATATAATAGGACTTCCAGATCTTCCAGGAAGCTGCTAAGATCAAGTCTGCTCATGTCTTTTCTTCTTCCTAAAACATGCTCAATAAATAAGCCCACAGCTCGGGTTACGGTTTCATTATCGGCATCAAAACGCAAAAAGCCGATCTCTTTCAAGTAGGCCACTACACTCGGGTAGTCCCTTTTTACCAGGGCAAATACCATCTCCAGAAGCTGGTCCCGCAATTCAACTGTAACCGTACCTACCATACCATAATCAACCATGAGTATGCGCCCATCGCTGGTAACAAAAAGATTTCCGGGATGAGGGTCAGCATGAAAGAATCCATCAACCAGCACCTGTTCTACATATATTTCCAGCAGTTTACGGGCAATAGCCTGGCGGTCTACTCCCGCCTGGTCGAGGGCCACCAGATTATTAATCTTTATTCCTTCTTTGAATTCCATGGTCAAAATGCGCCTTCGGGTATAGTCCCAAAATATACCAGGAACAAGCAGTTCCGGGTCATCCTGACTGTTTTTCGCAATAGTCTCGGCGTTATGAGCCTCCCGAATGTAGTCCAATTCCTCCAATACAGTTTCTTCAAACTCCTGATAAATTGCTTCCAGGTCAATAAAGCTCTCCCAGTTAGTAAAACTCATTGTCCAGTTAAGCACTTGACGAAGCGCTCTCAGGTCAATGGCTATCAGTTCTTCAATTCCCGGACGAAGTATCTTGATGGCCACTATTTGTCCACCGGGCAACTCTCCCCGGTGAACCTGTCCCAAGGAAGCAGAAGCCAGAGACGATTCTTCAACCCAGGCAAATACTTCTTCAATAGGACAGGAAAATTCTTCTTCAGCAACTTTTTTGATTTCTGCAAAAGCTACCCCGGGCACTTCATCCTGTAGTCCAGTCAAGATATCTATGCTCGATTGGGGCAGCATATCAACCCGGGTACTGAAAAATTGTCCCAGTTTGATTAAGAGCCCTCCCATTTTTACCGCGGTTTTGCGAAAGCGCTCAGCTTCACTGATATAAAGTTTTTCTTTCCTGGCTTCATGCCAGTTTCTCCGGTGCCAAATTCTCTTAAATTTTAGCGAATAAAAAGCCCAGAATATGCTTAAAAAGAGAAAAAGCACGCGGAAAAACCGCGCCCAGGCGGAAAAGCCGGAAACTCTCATTCAAACCTCCATCTCGCCGCAAGAAGGGCGATATAAAGTGTAATAAAACTCCATAATAATTTATAGTTTAGGATACTGACCTTTTCAAAACTGCAGACATAAGTAAAACCGGGACAATTTGCAAAACCAGTGTAATATTTTTATCAGCAAATTCCCAGGGCTTTTTTGGCATTCTCCATAAAATGCGTTTATCTCTCCGTCTATTATAACAAAGGACAGCACTACAAAAAGTTATAAAAACTATTTGCCTGCATGAATATACTCGCTCTAGTCTGCCACTATAGCCAAGTTTTAACCTGCTTTTTGCATAATCAGCCTTCCTGCGTACAGAGTTATTTCATTGATAAATAAGCTTGTTGGCTCAAATTATAGATATAATAATCTTTCGGGTCAAAGCTACCAGGACTAAGCCGGCATTTTCAGAAAAGAGTGAAAAATGAAATAAAATTATAAAAAGCACTTCTCATTTGCAGCATTTTGGTGTATAAAAGGAACATAGCCTAAAAATAGGATTTACGTCCTACTAAGTTTATGGGTTTAGTTTTTCATCACCCTGCGGATTTAAAATGTGGGTCATATGTCTTAGCACTGCTTATATTTTATATTTTCTTATCCTTAACTTTTTATATGCTTGCTAATTAGACAGCGATATTTAATTTAAGCTTATCCATGTCTGCATTAATGATGACCCGGCAGACTAATTTTTTTCTGCTTTATGCAGATATAATTAAGGCTTTAGTCAGTAATAACCGCAGGGCGGAAGACAGATGCTCCCATAGAAAAGGAGATCAGTGGGTGCTTGAATACTCTGAAATGCCAATATATATAGTGCACCACTGCTTACCTTTGCTTAAACAATAATGACCAGAATGGCCAGGGAGAATCAAATATATGCAAGAAGACAATAACAATGAAAATTTGTGGGGCAACTTCCTCGAACTCTTCCAGCTTTCGGAAGAGGCTTTGCCTTTGTCTGAACAAAAATACCGGCTGATGGTAGAAAACGCCTATGATATAATAAGCATTCATCGTACTTCTGACTTTTCCTACCTCTACATTAATTCCACCGGGTCGAAAATCCTGGGATGGAGCAGAGAGGAGTTAATAAGGAAAAACAACCCCTTGCATCTGATCCATCCGAAAGACCGGGCCCGAGTCCTGGAAAGAATTAAAATAGCCCGGGAGGAAGCTGGCAGCACCTGTGAATACCGCTATCTTAAGAAAGATGGTCAGTACCTGTGGTTGGAAAGCAGTGGTAAAGCGATCCAGGACGAAGCCGGGACTATTGGCTTGCTATTTCATTCCCGGGATATTAGTGAGCGCAAAGCTCTGGAAAAAAGAATTAAGCTGCGTTTAAACCTGGAAGAAGCTATTGCTAGCATTTCTCAGCTTTTGCTGGCATCAGGAGATGTTAACTTAACGCCAATAATTGGTATTATTGGCGAAGCTGTAAGTGCTGATCGGGTTTATATATTTGAGTTATTTGATGGTGGCCAAAAAACCAGCAATACCTACGAGTGGTGTGCTGCAGGTATAGAGTCGGCTATAGAAATGCTGCAGGACTTGGACAGCAGCATTTTTCCCTGGTGGCTTGGGAAATTAGAAAATGGAGAAAACATAATAATTGAAGATGTAGACAACCTCCCGGCTGAGGCCTATAATGAAAAATCCTTATTGCAATCCCAAGGAATCAAGTCGCTGCTGGTGGTGCCTATTTGCTTAAAAAACTCAGAACTAGTAGGTTTTTTGGGCTTTGATGACAACCAAGCCACCCGTCAGTGGTTAGCTGAGGATGTAAAAGCCCTGCGCATGCTGGCAGAGATGATTGCCCTGTACTGGACCCGTTGCCAGATGGAAACTGCTCTGCGCGAGTCCGAACAACGCCTGGCCTCAATTATTGATTTTCTACCTGATGCTACTTTTGCCATTAATAACGAAGGCCAGGTAATAATCTGGAATCGGGCCATGGAAGAGATGAGCGGAATCAGGGAAGAAGATATGCTGGGAAAGGATAATTTTAAATATGCCCTTCCCTTTTTCGCTAAAAGGCAACCTATGCTTATTGACCTGGTAATGAATCCAGAACATCCGCTCAAAGAAAATTATTTATCCTTTAAGAAGCGTGATGAAACCCTGGTGGGAGAGATCTACAGCCCGGAATCAGGCTTGTATATGTTCGGTACCGCTTCCCCGCTCTACGATGCCAGCGGTCGCCGGGTAGGAGCAATTGAATCCATTCGGGATGTGACCGAAAGAATAAGGGCTGAGGAAAAAATCCGTTACTTGAGCCATTTTGACAAGCTAACCGGTCTTTATAATCGATCGTTCTTTGAAGAAGAAGTCAAACGACTGGATCAAAATAATTACCTGCCGATAAGCATAATAATCGGCGATCTTAATGGCTTAAAGCTGGTAAACGATGCCTTCGGTCACCGGGAAGGCGATCGTCTCCTGCTTCGTGCCGCCCAAATCCTTAAAGATTCTTGCCGCCTAAACGATATAATTGCCCGCTGGGGAGGCGATGAATTTATTATACTTCTGCCCAATACTTTTCACCAGCAGGCTTTGCAGGTCTGCCAGCGGATTAAAAATGCCTGTCTGGAAAGTGAAAGTGAACCCCTGCAAGTGAGTATCGCCCTGGGCACCGCTAGCAAAGAATCGCCGGATGAGAATATATTTACTATCATCAAGGAAACCGATGATCGCATGTATAGCAATAAAGTACAGGAAAGTAAAAATACCCGCAACTCTTTCATTTTATCTCTAGAAAACAGTCTTCGTACCCGCACCAATAAAAGCCAATTCTATGTTGTACATAAACAAGAAAGCGCTAAAAAAATGGGTCTATTACTCGGTCTGTCCAAAAATGAGCTGCAAAACTTGCTTCTTCTAGCCTCTCTTCACGATATCGGCAACATTAACATACCCCCGGAAATACTGTTTAAAGCAGCGGCCTTAACCCCTGGAGAGTGGGATATCATTAAAAAACACCCGGAGACGGGTTATCGTATTGCCCAATCAACTCCAGAATTGCTGGCCATAGCTGAAGCTATACTGGCTCATCACGAACGCTGGGATGGCTCCGGCTACCCAGTGGGAATTGCAGGGCATGAGATTCCTCTTGGGGCACGCATAATGGCTATTGTAGACTCCTATAATGCCATGATAAGCGGGCGTCCTTACAAAGCAGCAATCAGCCCCAGCCAGGCCTTACAGGAAATACATAAATGTGCCGGCAGCCAGTATGACCCGGAGTTGGTTCGGCTCTTCTTGGAACTAAAGAAGGGTATAAACAGGCGACAGTAGACCCAATGCCCTATCCCTGCCAGTGTTGCTAGCAGTCCAAAGTATCTATAGCTTCAGACATAAGAAAGACTTTTGAGTCCACCTGCGGTAACGGCAGTTGTAGCAGGAGCATTTCTCATCCGCTACCTGCTCTTCCTCTTCATCGGGCTGGAAATATGGGCACCGGGCGGCCACCTGGGCGGCCTCTTCCCAGGCATCTTTACCTTTTTGAAATCCATACCTGCCTTCTTCTGTAAGCAACCAGGCGCTCAAAATAATCACCTCAATACTTTCTTAACTGGCTGGTTGTACAGCTTTGCCATGCGGGGTCATTCATGCCAGTAGGAAAAACCAATAAAGTACACTGTCCTTCCAATAATACCGCCTTCAACTTTTCTCCGATGCGAATAATGGTGTTATCTCCCAGGATAAGCGTGCCATCCAGGCTCCTTACTACTGTAACCGGAGTTTGCTTCTTTATTTCTCTTACACTAAGCAGATCCTCCCGGGCTTTGACTTTCAATTTTCCTCGAAAACGGCCATCGTTGGCAGTTAAGCGCAAAGCTACCCCAGCTAAAGCCCCAATAACCCCCTGCCCACTACCACCATGTTCGGATAAATGAATATCCATTTTTTTTGCCAACTCATAAGCATCACTCTTAGTTAAAACTACTTGCTTGGCCCGGTATCCAAAAGCTATCAGCTCATCTGGAAAAAACATCTGTTCAATTTCAGCTACACAGAGGCCGGGATCTGAACCCTCCGCACTCTCCTTTTCTAAAAATCGTTCCGCAAACTCCGTATATGCAGCTAAATAACTTGCTTCTATTTCTGCTCCAAAGCACATGGAACTATTATGAGATGTATAGGGAATATCCGGATGAATCAGTAATTGGTGACGCGTTACCGCTCCACCTTTGCCCCATCCCTTTTCCTCCAGATAATTTGATAGGAGATCAGCCAATTCGCCTGTTCCCCTGCTGTCTATGTTATCGGTATCATCAATAGCAACTAGAATTTTCATTAATACACAACTCCCCAAGCGACAATCTTTTAACTTATGGTACTGATGGGAACCAGTTGCTTCAGTTCATTTCGTTCACCTGTAGCACAGGATATCAACCTGGTGTTAACCCTATACAGTGTTTTCATGTTTTCTTCACCTATTACCTCGCTTGGTCGCCCTAGCTCCAGAAAATTATGGTCATGCATCAAGGCCACCCGGGTTGGAAGCTTCTTGTTTTCAAAATAGAAGGCATGGTTGGGAAAATGGGTAGCCATAATAATAGCAATCTGACTATCGTTAACCAGTTCAACCATAGTTTCCAGTACTTCCAACTCATGTTTAAAATCCAGGTGGGCTGTGGGTTCATCCATGATAATTATCGGAGTCTTTTGGGCTAAAGCCCGGGCCACCATAACTAATTGCGCTTCACCGCCACTTAACTGGGTGTAGGGACGATGGCGGAGATGAATGAGCCCCACCATCTCCAGGGCTTCTCTGGCTATAGCCTTATCCAATTTAGAGGGAGCCGAAAATCTCCCGGTATATGCAGCCCGCCCCATTTTGACAATATCCATTACCGTATAGGGGAAGGTGCGTTCGTGACTTTGTGGTACATAGGCTATATAACGGGCTATCTGGCCCGAACGAAAAGAGTTAAGCTCTTGCCCGTCCAGCAAAATCTTTCCTGAATTTAGTCGCCGAACTCCCAGTATACAATCAAGGAGGGTGGTTTTGCCGCAGCCATTTGGTCCCAGAAGACAGAATATCTCCCCCTTTTCCACCTGGAAATGCAGGTTTTGAAATATCTCCTGAGCTTCGTATCCGAAACTGGCTCCAATCACCTGTATCAGAGACATGCTCACCAGTTCCCCCCTTTGGTTTTCTTAAGCAGCCATACAAAAAATGGTCCTCCTACCAGTGCGGTCAGGATACCCAGAGGCATTTCCGAACCGGTTATGACGCGCCCCAGGTCATCCACCAGTATGAGAAAACAAGCCCCCATGGAGAGACTGGCCGGAATCAATACCCGGTTATCATTCCCTACCAGCATGCGGCAAATGTGGGGAATAACCAGCCCCACCCAGCCGATGATCCCGCTAACTGAAACCGCCGCTGCCGTGGCCAGAGTGGCAGATATGATTACCAATCCTTTATCCACCGCCAGGTTTACCCCGAGGGTATGAGCTTCCTTGTCTCCCATGGATAGAACATTAATCCTCCAGCGTATAGCCAAAAGACCGGCAATTCCCACCATCATCGGCAGCCCAGCTGCCACAATATCGCTATACCTGGCCGTAGCCAAACTACCCATAAGCCAAAAAACTATGGCAGGTAATTGTTGATAGGGGTCGGCCACATATTTTAGCAAAGAGATAAGAGCAGAAAATACGGAAGAAACAATAACCCCCCCCAGAACCAACATTATTGTCGGGGTGGTATCATATACCTTGCCGATTAAATAGCTCAATAATACCGCCAGGGTTCCAAAAACAAAAGCAAAGATATAGGTAGCCGAAGAAACAGCACTAAACATTACTATAGCCAAAGCCGCACCAAAACCCGCCCCGGAACTCACTCCTAGAATACCCGAGCTGACCAGAGGATTGCGGAATAATCCCTGGAAAGCCGCTCCGCTAATGGCCAGGCACCCTCCCACCAGAGCCCCCAGAATAGCCCGCGGCAAGCGGATGTCCCAGACTATAGTTTGCTTAATGTCCAGAACCTCACAGGGCAATTGTAACATTTTGCACCAGAGAATATAAATGACTTCATCTATGGAGAGGGGATACCTGCCTATAAAAAGAGAAACAAAAATACAAAGCAAAGGTGCTATTATTAACAGCAAATAAATAATTTTCTTTTTCGTAATACCCACTCCCGAAAGATCTTGGCATTAGCACTTATGGTGATAAAATCCCCTAAACAACTATAGCACCCTATAATATACCGCTCCAGCGTCCTTAATAGCGATCGTAGGGTATGTAGGGAACGCCCCCCTGTCGTTCCGAATCAGGCGCAACAACCTTAATAGCGACAGCAGGGCATTGTCGGTCTTCGACCGCCCGCTTTCACCTTCGCCAGCGTTTTGTATATTTATGCAACCCTTCTGCATCAAAAGGTTTTTTTGTAGTGGAACCAACCATTAATCATAATTTTAGGGGGGTCTATTTCCCCCTAATTGTCTAGCAAAAAAACATAAAACATTTTAGATTAGTCTTCAAGCTCTCTGGCTGAGAATTCGCAGATTATCAAAAAGTTCCGCTACCGTAATTATCCCAATCCCTCCAGGAACCGCGCTGGCTATGCGGCAACAGTTGCGAGCTTCTTCATGCACATCACCCCGCATTTTGCCATTTTCATCAAAATTAATACCTACATCTATTACTACCATATCTTTGTGTACCATATCCGCAGTAATAAACTCTCTTTTTCCTACCGCAGCCACCAGTATATCAGCCCGCAGGGCTTCTTCTTTAAGATTCCTGCTGCGAGTATGACAGACAGTAACCGTAGCATTTTCCGCTGTCATCATAAGTGCCAACGGACTGCCCACCGTCATACTACGGCCTATAATGGTAACTTTCTGGCCCTCGATGGGAATATTATGAGCCTTCAACATGGAGATAACCGCCTTGGGGGTGCAAGGTCGAACTCCTTCTTCTTTGCTGACCAGCTTGCCCAAGTTATAATTATGAATTCCTTCAACATCTTTGTCAAAATCAACGGCATTGACCAGGCGGCTGGCATTTAAACTGGCCGGAAAGGGCGTCTGCAACATAATTCCAGTAAATTCCGGGTTATGATTCAAATCCGCTATAATTCGTAAAAGCTCGGTTTCTGCAATAGTATCTGGAAGGTTGATAATCTCCGCCTTAACCCCGGCTTCTTCCGCAAACTTGCAAATTCCCCGCACATAGGCCAGAGATGACGGGTCATCTCCCACTCGTATTATAGCCAGACCCATTTTAAGCTCTACTGCTGTTTGGCAGACTCTTTCCTTGATTTGTTCTCGGATATCCTTTCCATAAATAAGCATGTCTATTCCTCCATTAATACTAGAGTGAAATATTCGTCAAAAGGCATTAATTATATGATTTATTTTACTCTTACCATCCTCAAGCAGAATGGAAACCACATCAAAAGAGATTTCCGGGAAAAATCGCGGGCTGGCTTTAAGGTAAAGAATTGCGGCTTTTTTCAGATTTCCCATTTTGCGAGAGGTAACTGCCTCCTCCGGGCTTCCAAAGAGGGTGCTGCGCCTGGTTTTAACTTCCACAAAAACTATGGTACCTTCTTTTTCACATATCAGATCCAACTCTCCGTAGCGGGTGTAAAAATTCCGCTCCAGTATCTTGTATCCCTTTTTCCCCAGGTATTGTGCTGCCAGTTCTTCTCCCCACAAACCTAATTCTCTATTCATTAATGATTCCTCTATACATATCTTTTATCCATGCGGTAAATAAACGCCAAAATCTCTGCTACCACGGCATATAATTCCGTTGGTATTTCCTCATAGAGACCCAAAGCCATGAGATAATCAGCCAATTCGCGATCTTCTTTTAAAGGAACCCCGCTTTCCTTGGCTACCTTCTTTATCTTTTCAGCAATAAATCCCTGGCCCTTGGCTACTACTACCGGCACCTCATCCTTCTCCATATCATAGCGCAGGGCCACTGCTTTTTCCATATCTTTCTCTTTCACTAGCAATCTCCTCAATTTGTACTATCCATCATGCCCGGAGAACAAACATCGATAAAAATAGGGGCATTACTGGGGGTTATTGGACGCTGATTTGCGAGAGACATATTCTGATATATATCAGAAGGACCGTCCCCATATTATATAGTCCCCATGATATATAATTGATGTCACTGCAAAAAGTAATAAATATGCATTAGCGTGCATATTTAAACCCTTAGATCTATACCAAAAGGCCGGATACTGAGCGGAGTTTCCTCTAATGCCAGTCTCAGTCTCATATCCTCTTCCCGCTCCACCACCTTAATCCCTAAATTTTTTACCCGGTAACCCAGACTTTCCAAACCCTGAAAAAGCTCCCCCAGGTTTCTATTCAGGTATTCTCGAATCTCCTGTCGTTCGACTACACCCTGCACTTCCATTTCCCCAATCCTTTTCCAGTTAACATGGAAAAGAACTACCCCCATTTGCGCTGTGTCCAGGGATACAATAAATCTAATATTGTCCTGCTTATTTAAACCCCTTTTGCCCAATTCCCGGTTGATTCTTAGCTGCCCCAGGCGATATTCTTCACCCAATTGTACGGGGAAAGCAAAATAGAAATAATTGCTACTACTGTCCATTGCTCCCCGGCTAACGAAATTTAGCATCCGTTGTCCCGATAGCTCTCTTTCCATCCCCTCTATTCTATTTAGTAAATCAGTAATAAGCGAATTCTTCGAGGCCATGGAGTCACTCTTAATAATATCCTGCAAGAGATTCAGTCCCCTGATTATCTCCCTTTCTGAAGCCAAAGCATTCTGCAGCCTGTTGCTGATCTCCCGACTGTCCCCCTCCAGGTTGAGATACAGCTTCTCCAAGAGAATACGCAAGAGTGGAAGATGCCGCAAAAGCTCCCGCTGCTCTGGGGCCGCCTCAGCGTTGTTAGGAGCGGTTAAGAGGGCAAATGCTTCTTTAAAAACCTCAGCGTCTGCATTGCTAATAATTGGCGGAGCGGCTTGCGCTACAGCCCCCTGCCCGCTTGTCTGCTTCAAGCTTTCCCCAGCTATCCCGCCAGTTGATGGTGCTATTTCCGGGATATTGCCTGAGGGCAAAAAAGTATTCGCACTTTTACCGTCTGCTGCTGCCGCCGCAGCAGCAGACGGCCTATCCACTTCCGATACCGTAGAGGTATAGGCATTTTTCATAATACTCGAAGCCATATCTTTCGTATTTATACTGGATTCAGACATTTTTGTTCCTAGGCTCTTCCCAAATTCCAGCGTCTCATTTGACAATACCGACAACGAGCCAGGTCGGCCCATATCCGCAGGTCGGTTTCCGCTTTGAGCCTTCCCAATCTCAGTTGCCGGGAGGCTTTCACTGCTATCACTGGCTGGCGTCATCTGCCCCACCAACACTTTCGTTCCCCCCAGAGTTTCCCCCCCGGCTTTTCCCGGGCTTACAGCAGGTTGGGTACCTGCAACTTTTTCCATCTGCGGACTCGGCTGGGTGAGGGAACCTGAGTTAGTAGTGCGGGTTGAACCCGCCAGATCTTTTGCACTGGTCATAGAGATATCCCGTACGGTATCAGCAAGCTTAAGCGGCTGTTCGCTGTTCTTCGTATTGCCGGGAAGAAGACCTTCCAGTTTTATTTTACCTGAACTCTGTTCTATAACACTGCCTGTTTTGGCTTCCAGCGCTGAAGCTGTCTGCCCTATTGTTCGCCCTTCCCCGGGCAAAGGCGCTTCTCCGCTTTTAGCCCCGGTAAGGTTCTGGAGCTCTGGGCCTTTGCTGGAAGCCTGTAATAAGGATTCGCTTCCCTTATTGGCAGCGGCAGTAGCTGAAAACATTTTTTCCGCTATAAGTTTATCTCCCCATATTCCAGGCTGGCGGGTAGCTTCTGGGCCCATTTCCCCAACTTGCCGAGAACTTGCTGCATGGCTTGGCCCGCCTGTTTCTCCCATGCGCGCTATTGTCTGCTCCAGCTGCAACAATCCCTTATCCATGCTCCCAGCCAGTTTGCTGACATCGTTAGCAGATAGAAGGAATTGGGCCAGGCTCTTCAAGGCAGGTGGGTCCAGAGGAAGCTTCTGGGCCATAGAGAAAGCCACTATTTCAGCGTTTTTTCCATTAGCGCCGCCCAGTATTATCATAGCCTTACTCATCAGATTGAGATTGTTGGGAGTCACCGGCAACTTGTATTGTAAAAGCTTTCTGGCCATCATAATATTATCTTCTTTGGCGGGCACTCCAATCTCGGTCAAGTTTAGCGAAATATTGCTGTTTTCGATTCGTTCCATAAGCTGAGGGGTTAGTGCTTTTAAATAGGCTCGGCCATCTCTGAAGTCCTCCACCATCAGCTGCAACTGCTGGCCCGGCCGAACCAGTATTTCACTGACTGCGTCAATAACTTGGCCTTTTATAAACAAAGAAACCAGGCCATCAGCTTTAACGTCCTGGACTATCCCCCTTAAGACTTCACCTTTTGTAAAATTAAGGCTCTGATCTTTGGAGGTAGTTATATTAAGCATAACCTTATTCAAATAAAGCTGGCTGTTCTCCATATCTTGCTCCTGATATCATAGACTTTACCGGTTCGAAACTTACCCGGTGCAAAGCACAAGCACCCAGCCTGAGCAAAGATTGCAGGTGCTCCCGAGTGGCATAACCTTTGTGCCGAGAAAATCCATAGCCGGGATAGAGTGAATCAAAGGCCTCCATGGCCCGGTCTCTCTCCACTTTAGCCAGGATAGAGGCAGAGGCAATGGATACGCTTAAACTGTCACCCTTTATCAAAGGAAACTGTTTAATATCTATATCGGACAATTGTAGTGCATCAATAAGTAAAAAATCAGGCCGGGGGGAAAGGTTTTGTACAGCCAGCAGCATAGCCGCGCGGGTAGCATTAAGAATGTTTACCTTATCCAAATAAGATGGAAAAACCGCCGCCACTGACCATGAAACAGCCTGTTCTTTTATCTTTGCCGCCAGCTTGGAGCGTTTCAAAGGCGTAAGCTTCTTAGAATCATCTACCCCGGGGCAAAAGAAATCGCGGGATAGAATAACCGCAGCAGCCATGACCGGACCGGCGATAGGCCCCCTTCCTGCTTCATCAATTCCCGCTATGTAGCGAAAGCCCTTATTATAAGCCTCATATTCATATCGCTTTAAATCCTCTATTCTCTTAATTTCATCCAATAAATACTCTTGCTTATCCAAACCCAACCCTTCCTTAAACCTTGATTCCACTGCAAAAAGTTATAAATATGCATTAGCTTGCATAAAAAGGGGGTTTTGCAGCAGAGTCAATCTTAATAATAAAATGAGGAAAGCTATCTATTTCTTCAAGCTCGTTGCTATCATATGAGCCACGGCTTCGCCCTGCAAAAAGGCATTTTTAAAGCCTTTAACCTGAAAGGCATCACCAATCAAGTAAACATTTTTATGTCTGTTCTGAGCCTCAATATAGAGAGCATTATTGGGAGTAAATCCGGTAGCCAATACTATGTAATCAGCCTCCAGCCACTCGTGAAGACCTTGCTGGTTCTTGACCAGCAACTGCCGCTCCTTTATCTCCATTACTTGGCTGGAAGTTCTCTTATTTACCTTACCCTCTTCCAGACGGTTCATCAGGTCACGGCGATTCTTTTTTTCCATATCCGCCGCGAGATACTGGTTTTGTTCCACAATGGTGATTTGATTATTCCCCGCCAGGAGAAAATCGGCCACTTCGCAACCATTGCTGCCTCCACCAATTATGACCACCCTTTTCCCTTTGATTTCCGGTTTCCTTTCCAATACTGCCCTTATACCCAGGCAATAACTCTGATCCCAACCCGGAATCTGCGGCCAGAACGGCTTGGAACCGGTAGCAATAATAAGGTAATCAGGATTAAGCCCTGGCAAGCCTTCAAGATTAAAACAGCTGTTTAGAAATACCTCCACTCCGCTTTTCTCTACCTGCCTAAACAAATAATCACGCAGGGAAGCCACCCGGTGTTTGTGTGGAGGGAGACAGGCCAGGTTCAAAAGGCCGCCCAAGCTTTTCTCTTTTTCAACTAGCATGACCTTAAAACCCCTGGCCTTCATTGACAAAGCCACCTGCATACCCGCAGGGCCACCACCTACTACCAACGCAGTCGATTTATGCTGATACTTTATTCCTTGCTGAGAAAAATGCCGTTCGCGTCCGGTAAGGGGGTTAACGGTACAGTCCACCATCATTCCACGGAAATTATTGTCAATACAGTTGTTGCAACGTATGCAGGGTCGAAGGTCTTCCAATCCCGACTCGCGAACTTTATGCGGCCATTCGCTGTCCGCCAGCAGGCTCCGACCCAGGAAAATGAAATCAGCCTGCCCACTGGCTAGCAGTTGGTTGGCAAAAGCCGGGTTATTGAGCATCCCCCCGGCAATGATCGGTATTTGTATCCACTTTTTTAACTCCCCGGCCAGGTAAACCCTCCATCCCTCCTTATAGGACGCAGGTTCAATGCTCTTAAGCCCGGATTCATAAGTTCCGGAGGAGCAGTTGATCAACTGAACACCGGCCTGTTCCAGATGCTGGCATATTACTACGCTTTCTTTTAGCTCGAGACCACCAGGAACAAAATCATCCATATTGATGCGAACCGATATGATCAGTTCCGGAGTGGAAGCCTTAATCTTTTCTATTATGTTTAATAGGAATCTCATACGATTTTCCAAGGAGCCGCCATATTCATCCTGGCGCTGGTTGCTATGAGGTGAAAGAAATTGGTTAATCAAGTAACCGTGAGCGGCATGTAATTCCACTCCATCAAAACCAGCCATAAAGGCATAAAGAGCCGCCTGGCTAAATCTGTTTTCGATAGCCTTGATTTCTTCCCCGGTTAATTCACGAGGGATTTCTTTCACCATGGGACAGGCCAGGGGAGACGGGGCCACTGGTTGCACTCCGGTAAACAAGCTGGATGTTTGTCGGCCAGCATGAAAGAGCTGGATAAAAGCACGACAACCATAAGCCTTTATATGCTGAGCAAGCTGTTGCAGTCCGGCCACATAACGCAGGCTATCTATGTTGATCTGACGGAAACTTTCCCTTCCAGTGGGAACATCAACACAAGCAGCTTCAACAACTATAAGCCCTGCACCCCCACGAGCTCTAGCCTCATAATAGTCCAACAAGCGCTCGCTCACTTCCCCATCAGGACTAGCATATGATACCAGCATAGGAGCCATAACGACCCTATTTCTTACCAATAATTTGCCAATGTACGCCGGGGAAAATAATTCTGGAAATTTTTTCACAATTAGCCAACCACCTTTTGTTGCGTAGTTATTTAACATATAACCTGCATGCTAAAAGAGGATATAAGTGAGTACTAATAATAAGATATAATCATTATAGCATAGCTTTTCTAAAGATTTTCAG
>NZ_JAQVZX010000083.1 GCF_028707975.1 Syntrophomonas sp. | reverse complement strand
GAAAATATCGTTTGGACGAAAGCCCGGCCATAATCGAGGCTTTTCAGAAAGGTTTGCAAAGCTATAAACCTGACCCGAAAGGAAATAAAACCCGGCAATAAGTTTGATTAACGAGTCTTGTACCAAGTAAAGCTCTACTTTTGCCTGCAGGGATTCCCTTGGGGAATCCCTGCAGGATACTCCTTAAGGCTATCTCAAAACGGCCCCCAGTTGCTTCTTCAGTTGTTCCAGAAGGTTATCCATACTGTGGCTGACTTCAGCATCAGTCAGGGTTCTCTCGGCAGATTGGAATATGGCTTTAAATGCCATGCTCTTTTTGCCTTTAGGAACCTGTGCTCCTGAATACAGGTCAAAAAGCTTGAGATTGTAGAGCAGTGGGTTGTTCATCCCTTTAATAACGCTTATCACCTGGGATGCTTTGATTTCCTGATCCAGGAGAATAGCAATATCTCTCTCTACTGCCGGGTATCGGCTTATGGATTCCACTTTTTTGCTAGAACCCAGCAAGCTGAACAGCTTTTCTATATCCAATTCAAAAGCCGAAGCCCTTTCCTTAATATCATAGTTCTCCAAGACCAGGGGATGAAGCTCTCCTATCACTGCTATCTCCTGATCCTTCACCCAAAGGGACGCAGTTCTTCCAGGGTGGTAGGAAGGATTTTGGGTCTCCTTGAATTCATAATCAATGACCCCAAGCTGTTGCAGTAAATCTTCCATAATACCCTTCAAAAAGAAGAACTCCAATTCCACGCGGTGTTTCAACCAATTTAATTCGCTTTTCCCCGACACAATAGCTCCTAGCTTCAATTCTTCCATAGGTAATAGCTCGTTGGCCGGAATAAAGACCTGCCCCATCTCAAAAAAGGCCAGATTCTGGTTTTGACGGGAGAGGTTCCGTTGTATTGTCTCCAATAATCCTGGCAGCAACAGGGTACGCATAACACTTTGTTCTTCCGACAGGGGATTGGCAATCTTAACTACGTTTCGCAATGGGCTATCTGCCGGCAAAAGAAGCAGGTCAAAATCCGCCGGGTTTATAAAACTGTAGTTTACAACCTCAGAAAGACTTTGGGCTAAAATTTCATTAAGCTGTTGGCGGAATTTCTGATAGGAGTTTAAGCCACCACTGCTGCTTTCACCTTCAGGCAGGCTGGCAGGTATATTACCATAGCCATAAAGCCTGGCTACTTCTTCAATCAAATCTACTTCCATTTGAATATCCGGGCGATAGAACGGAATATCAACTGAAATCTGACCATCTTCTTCTTTAATGCCAAATTTTAATCTTTGTAAATATTGCTTGATTTCATCCGGGCTAATACTGGTACCCAGCAAGTAATCAACCCTTTCCGGACGCAAAGTAAGACTTAGGGGATTCCGGGGCTGGGGATAGATATCGCAGATCCCCTGCACTACCTCACCGCCGGCTAAATCCTGCATCAGGGCGGCAGTCCGGTTCAAGGCATATATCAGTCCTTCAATATCGGCTCCTTTTTCAAAACGAAGCGAAGAATCACTTCTTAAGCCAAGCCTTTTTGAGGTTTTGCGAATGCTGGGAGCCAAAAAATTGGCTGATTCCAACAAAACATCGCAAGTATCATCCTGAATCTCACTATTCTCCCCCCCCATAATACCTGCGAGGGCTACCGCCTTACTGCCATCAGTTATAACCAGCATTTCCGAATCCAGTACCCTTTCCACTCCATCCAGGGTAGTAAACTTTTCGCCGTCTCCAGCACGCCTGACCAGTATTCTTTTCTTGTCCCCCAGGAGATTATAGTCAAATGCATGCAGTGGCTGGTTGGTCTCGAGCATCACGTAATTGGTAATGTCCACTATGTTGTTTATGGGACGGATACCAGAATTAATCAGGGCTTCCTGCATCCATTCCGGTGATGCCTTAATGCTGACATTTTTCACCAGCCGGGCGGCATAGCGGGGACAGAGATCGGGAGCAACGATTTCTACCTTTATGTATTCCTCAACTTTCTCTACAGCAGGCTTAATTTTTATTTCCGGAATTCTTAATTCTTGGGCGTTCAGGGCGGAAACTTCCCGCGCCAGGTTTATCAAGCCCAGGCAATCACCCCGATTGGGGGTCAAGTCCAATTCAAGGACCGTGTCACTGCCCTGTTCCTGCCACCCCTCAACGGCTACTCCAGCCATGGTAAGGCGGTGCGCCAGTTCTTCCGGGCTCCAATCAATATCTACATATTTTTTTAACCAGTTCAAGGATACTCCCATTTCTTAAGCCTCCTAATTTAAACGTGATGCCACTGTAAAAAGTTATAAATATGTATTAACTTACATATTTATACCGTTCGCGGTCTACGCATGTATATTTACACAACCCTTATGCAAGAAAAAGAGGTTTTTGCAGTAGAGTCAAGCGTGCTTTTTTAAAATTGGGCCAAAAACCTCTTATCATTATCAAAAAACAAGCGCAGGTCATTGATTCCATATTTCAACATGGCTATACGCTCAATACCCATACCAAAAGCAAATCCCGTAACCTCTTCCGGGTCATAACCTCCATATTGCAGCACTCTGGGATTAACCATTCCGGCTCCCAAAATCTCCAGCCATCCGGTATGGGAACAAACCCGACAGCCTTCCCCTTTGCACATGACACAGGAGATGTCCATTTCCGCACTCGGTTCGGTAAAAGGAAAGAAACTGGGGCGATAACGAACCGTTACATCTTCCCCGAAAATCTGATGGGCAAAGCGAACCAGGGTTCCTTTGAGATGAGCAAAAGTAATTCTTCTGTCAATTACCAAACCTTCCACCTGATGAAACATGGGGGAATGAGTAGCATCGTCATCCTTACGGTATACTTTACCAGGTACTATTATTTTTATGGGAATCTGCGGGGCCATTTTTTCCATGGTTCTCACCTGTACCGGCGAAGTATGGGTTCGCAAAAGCAGCTCTTCACTGATGTAGAAGGAATCCTGCATATCCCGGGCCGGATGATCCCGCGGTACATTCAGAGCCTCAAAATTGTAATAATCCGATTCGATTTCAGGTCCCTCAGCAATAGTGAAACCCATTCCGATAAAAATCTCCTGTATTTCCTGGGTAATTTGAGTAAGGGGATGCTGTCTTCCGCCCTGTCGGGGAAGTCCAGGCAAGGTAACATCGATTTTTTCCTGCAGCAATCTCTGTTCCAGCTCATTAAGCTTAAAAGCTTCAATCTTCTCCTTCAGCATTTGCTCCAGATTTTGCTTAAGTTCATTGGCTACCCGTCCGGCTCTGGCCTTTTCTTCCCCACTCAAGTCTTTTAGTCCCCTCAATAACAGGGTTACTTCACCTTTGCGCCCCAGGGTCTTGATTTTAAACTCATTCAACTCTTCCATACTGGAAACCTGGGATAGCCTGAGCTGGCATTCTTTTTTAATCGCCTCAATTTTCCTCAACATATTAACTAAACCTCCTGGCAGAAAATAAAAAACCTTCCTCCCCTTAGGGACGAAAGCCTAGTTCCGCGGTACCACCCTTATTAATCAAACCACTATCCTTAATGCGGTTTAATTCTCTTCGCTGCCCTTTAACGGTGGCTACCGGTGAGATCTACTACTATTTCAATCCACTGCTCCCAGGTGAATTCACCTGTTTTCCCTCCTGGCCATACTTTCAGTCTCCGGTACGGCCTCCCTGCAAGGCTTCCAGCAGGTTACTTATCCTGTTCCCAGCGATTTCTTATTGAGTTATAAACATCTTATAGAGAAGATAATACAGTATACAACCGGATTGCTCAAAAAGATGCCATAGATTATCAGCTGAATTCATCGTCTGGGTCCACCCTTCAAATTATTATGAGGGCCGAACTTCAAGGAAATTGTATCATATTTATAAAATCAAGACAAGGTAAAACCCTGTCTCTGTTTCCACGCCTCATGCATAATTATAGCACAAGCTACCGCTGCATTCAAAGAGTCAACTTCGGGCTTTATGGGTATTTTGAAACTGCTATCACAGATCTTTTCTATTACATTTCTCACTCCCTGTGATTCGCTTCCTATGGTCAGAACTGATGGACCTGTAAAATCAAGGGAAAACATCTCTGTCCTGGCTTGCAGTGAAGTGCAGAATATTTTGTAGCCATTCTGCTTTAAGCATTTTAAGCCATCCACTGGAAAATCAAGTAAAACCGGGATGTTAAAAATACCTCCCATACTGGCTCGAACTACTTTGGGGTTGAAAGGATCAACCGAATCCGGGCTAAGTAGAATCCCATCCGCTCCCAGGGCCCATCCGCTGCGAATAATAGTGCCCAGATTCCCGGGGTCAGCAATATGGTCAAGAAAAACCAAAAAAGCGTTTTTTGACCCAAAATCCACCCCCGACCAGGAAGGAATTTGGCAAACCGCGACAATTCCCGGTGGATTTTCGGTATCGCTAATATGCTTCATCAGTCGTTCATCCACCATATAGCATTCCCATTCGGGGTGCTGCTGGCTCAGCTCGATATATTCATCAGCAAACTTGGGCTCAACAAAAATCTGTCGTAGTAGCTTCGGATGTTTAAGAGCTTCTTCCATCATATTTCTGCCTTCAATAAGAAAACAAGTTTCCTGCTTTCTAAAGCTTTTCTGTTTCAACCTGACAGCATATTTAATTTTTTGATTATCCTTTGAGCTTATCTCCAGCAAAACCTCACCTGATTTCTTTAAAAGAATGCCCCATTCCGTCAACATTCATAATATTATTTATTCCTTTTTGCAGTGATATTAGTTTCGTAAAAGCAAAAAAATATGGCCCGGGGCCATATTTTTTATTTCTATTGCACGCTTCTTATTGCACGTTTCTCTTGGCCAGTTCGGCCAGTTGGGTAAAACCCTGGGGGTCACTGATGGCCAGTTCCGCCAATAACTTCCGGTTTATGTCTACTCCCGCCACTTTCAGACCATGAACCATTCTGCTGTAGGTAGTTCCATTATTACGGGCGGCAGCATTGATGCGAGCAATCCATAGTCTACGAAAATCCCTTTTCTTCAATCTCCTATGAATATAAGCATATTGCCCGGATTTCATTACCTGTTCATTGGCTACCCGGAAGAGCTTGGATTTGCTGCCCCGGTATCCTTTGGCCAATTTTAAGATTTTCTTATGTCTTTTATGTGAGGTGACTCCACCTTTTACTCTTGGCATCAGCTAAACCTCCTAAGAATTAATTAAAAAGTGAGGGGTAAGGAGTGTGGGATTAAAACAATTCTTGGTACATCTCCTCGTTCAAGCACCCACTGATTCATCTTTCATTGTTGTTGTAACTCTCAATAAAGATTTAATATGGGATTAAGCGAGATATCCCTCTGTTTTCCGCCTCGCTTACCAGACCGGCCTTGCGGAGATTTCTCTTTCTTTTTGGACTTTTACCCCCCAGGAGATGACTGGCATAGGCTTTTGACCTTTTTATTTTTCCAGTACCGGTCTTTTTGAATCTCTTGGCTGCACCCCGGTGGGTTTTGATCTTGGGCATTAAGCTTCCTCCTTTTTTTCCTTTTTCTCGATCTTCTCCTGTTCCAGTTTCGGTACAAGAATAGTTACCATATTTCTTCCTTCAACCTTGGGCATTTTTTCTATCGCTGAAATATCAGATAATTGCTCAGTAAGTTTAAGAGACAATCTTTCTCCAATCTCCGGGTGGGTTATTTCTCTTCCCCTGAACATAATGGTCAACTTGACTTTATCCCCGCCACTCAAGAATTTGCGAGCGTTCTTAGCCTTGACCTGAAAATCATGTTCTTCAATATTGGGCCTCATTTTTACTTCCTTAATGGTAATTATCCTTTGTTTCTTACGGGCTTCCTTTTCCCTCTTACTCTGTTCAAATCTATACTTGCCATAGTCCATTAAACGGCAAACTGGGGGCTTGGCTGAAGGAGCCACCTCCACCAGGTCCAGCTCTTTTCCCTGAGCCAGATCCATGGCATCACGGATAGAAACAATGCCCAATTGCTCACCGCTTTCGCTAATGAGCCTCACTTCCTTAACCCGGATTTCCTCGTTTAACCTCAAATCCTTACTGATGAGAAGTCCACCTCCTAATCAAAATAAAAAAAGCGGGTCGCAAAAACCCGCTTGTTGGAAATGCCTTTACTGTTTAACAGGAATTTTAATTTCCTGTTAAAGTATCCGCTTATCCAATACCTTACGAACCATAGTTGTAAGGTGAGAAGCATGGCTCCTGCTTAAATACACCAAGGAGTATACCATAAATGGCTGTCTTATGCAATAATTCGACTAAAGAAATTTATCCATAATCTCCTTCTTAATTGTTTGCTTAAATTCCTGCAACGCTTTGGCACCCAGGTCACCCTCTTTACGATGACGAACCGACACCGTGCCCTCTTCTGCCTCCCGATCGCCCAGAACCAGGAGATAGGGTATCTTCTGCAACTGCCCTTCCCTTATCTTGTAGCCAATTTTTTCACTGCGGAAATCAGCCTCTACCCTTATACCCGCCTGCTCCAGTTCCGCCACTACCTGGGAAGCATAATCCTGGCTTCTCTGGGTAATAGGCAGCACCCGGACTTGAACCGGAGCCAACCACAGCGGAAAGGCACCGCCAAAATGTTCGGTTAGAATGCCAATGAAGCGTTCAATACTACCGTATATAACCCGGTGAATCATTACCGGTCGGTGTTTTCCCCCATCCTCACCCACATAAGTGAGATCGAATTTTTCCGGCATCTGAAAATCCAGTTGTATGGTACCACACTGCCAGGTGCGATCCAGTGAATCCTGGAGATGGAAATCGATCTTAGGTCCGTAAAAAGCCCCATCACCTTCATTGACTTTGTACTCCATGCTCCTTTCCTCCAGGGCTTTTATCAAGGCATTGGTAGCCACATCCCAGATTTCATCAGAGCCCATAGCATTCTCCGGCTTGGTGGAGAGCTCCACATGGTAGGAAAAACCAAAGAGACTATAGAAACGATCCACCAGATCCATTACTCCCTTGATTTCGTCGATGATCTGTTCCGGCAACATGAATATATGGGCATCATCCTGGGTGAAGGCCCGCACCCGCATCAATCCATGCAAGACACCGGACATTTCATGCCGGTGTACCAGCCCCATTTCCCCCATCCGCAAAGGTAGTTCCTTATAGCTATGCAAGTTTTGCTTGTATACCAGCAGTCCTCCCGGGCAATTCATCGGTTTTATGGCATAATCACCCTCGTCAATGGTGGTAAAATACATATTATCCTTATAGTGATCCCAGTGCCCTGATCTCTCCCACAGCTCCCGGCTAAGAATTATCGGGGTGCGTATCTCCTGGTAACCCGCTTTTCGGTGTTCCTCTCTCCAAAAATTCTCCAGTTCATTACGCAAAACCATCCCTTTGGGCAGGAAAAAGGGAAATCCCGGGCCCTCGTCTAAAACCACAAACAGACCCAGTTCCCTTCCCAAGCGCCGGTGATCGCGTTTTTTAGCTTCCTCCAATTTTTGCAGGTAATCATCGAGCATAGACTTTTTAGGAAAGGAAGTGGCATAAACCCTCTGTAGCATGGGGTTTCTCTCACTCCCCCGCCAATAAGCCCCGGCCAGGCTCATGACCTTTATGGCTTTCAAACGACCGGTTGAAGGTAGATGCGGACCAGCACAGAGGTCAACAAACTCACCCTGCTGGTAAGTGCTGATTACAGCATCTTCAGGAAGGTCTTCAATCAATTCCAGTTTGTAATCCTCACTATGCTCGCTAAAAAACTGCAGGGCTTCTTCCCGTGATAGTTCTTTTCTAACTATAGGATAATCGGCTTTTATAATCCGTTTCATTTCTTCTTCGATGGCGGCAAAATCCTCCGGAGTAAAGGTATGTCCGCTGTCAAAATCATAATAGAATCCCTTGTCAATAGCCGGACCTATCGCCAGCTTGCTCTCCGGCCACAATCTTTTTACCGCCTGGGCCATGACATGAGCGGAAGAATGCCGGTAAACCTCACGGGCTCTTTCATCTTCGAAATCAAGCAGTTCCAGGCAACCGTCTTCCTTGACCTGGCTATTCAAATCAGATATTTTGCCGTTAAAAACAGCTGCCATTGCATTTTGGGCCAGTTTAGGGCTGATATCTTCCGCAACCTGCAAAAGACTTATGCCTTCCGGATATTCCCGCTGGCTCCCGTCTTTCAATCTGATGGATATCATTTAAATTCCTCCCAAATTATACTATCACGCCTCATCGCAGGCATGGGCGCAGGCACGGGCGCAGGCACGGGGACGGTTCTTTTGCCTGCTTTCCTTTTCTTATTTATCCCCATCAGGCATGGGGACGGTTCTTTTGCCTGCTTTCCTTTTCTTATTTATCCCCATACCAAAGAACAGAAACACCAGTAATAATGAATCCAGGGGTGCTTAAGCAGCAAAATGCGACTGCCCTGCCATAAC
>NZ_JAQVZX010000082.1 GCF_028707975.1 Syntrophomonas sp. | reverse complement strand
TTATGAAAAACTGGGCGGTCATATCATCGCCCGGGATATTGATAAATACCGGGGATTTACTGCTCCCGTGATTGCATATGGTTGGAATGAACTACCCGTATGTTTTTGAAACTCATCCTGGAGGTATGCAATAAACCCCAGGTAGAACAGCATTTTGTTATGATTGTCCAAAAATTTCTCATATAATTGATTTTCAAAGTTCTTGTCTGCAACAGCAGATGCTTTGGCCGGTGTTATTGCATAGTCAAGATAGAAGCCCTTTTCGCGAAAACAGGCTATTAATTCCCGGTTGATAGTATTGACTGGCATCTTTCCTCCATTAGCCTCCTACCCAAATAGTTTTCATTATCAGCTTTATTCCTTTATAATAATATTTGTTTTTACCCGTCTTTCCCCACCAACAAGACGGTTTAATACCTCGCCCTGGTAGTAAAAAGTGCTGGAGCCGCCGCCATCCAGATTATAGGCATCTCGAACATTCAATTCCAGCAGTTTGCGCTGCACTTCTTCCAAGGTTACCCCCTCACTCCAGCCAGTATTGCGTCCATCAATAACGATAAAAAGCAGATCATTATTTTTGAAATGACCAATCAGGGTACGTGGCTGCTTGGCATTCGCCCATTTCGAAGGAATAGGCTGCTTTTCTCCGTCTTTCAACAGGGTTGGCAAGAAACTGGCGCCATGTATAATTTTTTTCTCAGCCAATTCTTCAGGGCTTTCAATATGCCCCCCTACCAGCTGCCCTTCATCATTAAAGCCAACAAAACTGAAAACCTCATCAGTACCTGAACCGTAGAAGGTAACCACTTCCCCGTTTATCACCGTAATTCCTATGGGAATCATATTGCCTTCATGGGAGAAAAATCCGCCCGCATTTATTGCCAGGACGGCATTGGTACGCTTGGCAGCTTCTCTGGTCGTCTCACCTTTATTACCTGCCAAAACCATCTCCAATGCATCTATACTGTGCAGGCGCACTTTGGCCATATAGCCGCGATATCCAGTCTCGGTAAGAGAATAGACCTTGATAGTCGCTTTTTCGCCAAAACTTTGTCCAATAGGGTCACCCAGCATATTGGCAAGCAGGTAATCCAGTATTTCATTAGAGGCCAGGCTTTGTTCATGCGAGCTTTCAAGTAGTTCCTGTAAAGAGGATTGTTGTTTCTGGTATTCCCTTAGTTCTTGCTGGGCATTTTCTTGTATTAAACTAATCATTTGGGAAGATGTTGCGGCTGAGCCTGATAATTCTCCAACCGCCTGGTTTAATACGAGTATCTGCTCAGACATTTGATTAGCCTCTTTTAGAAAGATAGTATTATTAAGAGTCATACTTTTTATTTCTTGTGGTGAAAAAGGCTGAAAATGTGCGTATGCCAGTCCAGCCCCCATAAAAGGAATTATGATAAATAAACAGAATAATTGTAATCTAAAAAGCACGCACGGCCTCCTCCAGCTTTTCCAGCTGTTCCTTAAATAAAGCTAGTTGCTGATCCAGCTCGGTCATCTGTTCCTGCAGGCTTTGACGCGTTTCATCAGTACCTGTGAGGGTTTCACCTGTCAATTCAAGTTTTTCCCGAATTATATTCAACTCACTGCGAACCTGCATAATTTCTTGATTGGATTCATTAATATCTTCGCGCAGCAGCTGCATGCTTTTGTTTATTTCGGCTTCCACGCGCTGATTTTCAAGTTTGATTTCTTCCATCTGATTGGCAATGAGGGGGTGGGTTTGCTGCAGGTATTTTGAAGTAAAATAATATCCCCCATAAAAAAGCCCCGACCAAGCCAGGAGTGTAAGAACAACATAAATAATAGTTTTTTGCCGGGTATTACCGCCCGGGCTTGTTTCACCCTTAAAGCTCCTGGTTTGATATTGCAAATTCTGCTCGCTAGTTATCAATTCTCTGTCATCCATATGTATCTGCCGCATCCTTTCTTTTTGAACCACACCGTCTGCATTTCTTCCCGTCATGCTGTCACGACAAGATTTTACAAGGAAAATAATATTTTCTATACAACAATGGTTTGTTTTGAATTCTAACACAAAATCATTATTGTTGTGCAGGTGATACAGTTTGTAGCAACCATAAAAAGTTATAGCAATTAACCCGACTTTCACGCCAAATGCAAGAACAAAACATCATAACATTAAGCTATAAGTTAAACTATCGCGTTTATCTGTTATAGTTTAGGTTATAATTGTTGATAAGCGGATAAATACTTTCGAGAGGAGTTCGGGAGGGCATTGATAAAAAGGGAAACTTATATTAAACAAATCCGCCCATTTTTGAATAAAAACATCATCAAGGTTTTAACCGGATTGCGGCGTAGCGGTAAATCCGTCATGTTGCAACTTATTCAGGAGGAGCTTGCGAACGATGGGGTTGCCCCAAGCCAGTTTATTAGCATGAACTTTGAATCTGCCGAATATGCGCCACTTAAAACTGGTGATGTGCTGTATCAGGATTTAAGCCGAAAATTATCAGAAATATCGGGGAAAGCGTATTTATTCCTGGATGAAATTCAAGAGGTCACACAGTGGGAAACCTGTGTTAATTCCTTATCGGTTGATTTTGATGTAGACATCTATATTACTGGTTCCAACGCCAATCTTTTATCGGGTGAACTGGCGACCTACCTGGCCGGACGCTATGTTGAAATTAAGGTATATCCTTTTTCCTATCTTGAATTTTTGGATGTGTGCAGGCAAAAGGAGGAGATTTTATCCGACCAGGAGGCGTTCGTAAAATACCTGCAGTTGGGCGGAATGCCGTTTTTAATTAACCTCGATTTTGCGAAAGAACCCAGCTACCTGTATTTGAGGGATATATATAACTCTGTAATCCTGAAGGATGTCATACAAAGAAATCGTATTCGTGATGCTGAATTATTGGAACGGATTATTATGTATGTGGTTGCCAACATAGGCCACAGCTTTTCGGCCAAAAGCCTGTCCGATTTTATGAAAAGTGAAAACCGCAAAGCAGCCCCGGAAACGGTATACAACTATATAAAGGCCTGTGAGAATGCTTGTTTGTTTCATCGCGTGAAGCGGCAAGACCTGGTAGGTAAAAAAATACTGCAATTGCAGGAGAAGATTTATTTAGCTGACCATGGCATTCGCGAAGCTATTTACGGAAAAAATAGCCGGGATATTGATCAGGTTTTGGAAAATATCGTCTATATGGAGTTGCTACGTAGAGGTTATGAAGTTACCGTTGGTAAGATGAATCAAAAGGAAGTCGACTTTGCAGCCGATAAGCGCGGTGAAAAACTGTATGTTCAGGTTTGTTATCTTTTAGCATCCAAGCAGGTTAAGGAAAGAGAGTTTTCTGCGCTACTTGCGATTAATGATAATTTTCCGAAATATGTGGTATCAATGGATGAGTTAGAGCAGAGTTATTTAGGTATTAAACATATGAATATTCGGGATTTCTTGCAGAGTGGGAAGTTATAATTATCCGGTTCATAATCTGCTCCCCACCTCTAAGATTATTATAGACATATTTAATAGAACCATTATATACCTGCAAGAGCCGGGGATGGTATAAGTTTTTTGATCCCTGGATTCTCCGGGACGGTTAAGGGGTAGCTGCCATTTTTATGTAAAACTAGGTAGTCGCATCATCGCCCAGGATATTGATGAGTACCGAGGGTTTACGGCTAACATATTCCCCTTAAACCTGTCATATAGTTGTCATGTTTGGCATGCTATAATTGAGAAAAATATGTTAGGAGGCCATAAATATGCAATATCAGTTTGTTTTGGAAGAAAGGGAAGCTCAACCTACAATATCCATACGTACCCGAACAGCGGTTGAAAACCTGCCCCAAGTATTGGGGAAAGCCTATGGGGACATTATGAACTATCTGAGTGAAATAGGCGTCCAGCCTTCCGGTGCACCATATGTGGGCTATTTTAATACGGATATGCAAGACCTGGATATCGAATGCGGCTTACCGGTAGCTCAGTCGATAGCAGGCACTAATGAACTTAAACCTGGTGAAATTCCGGGCGGAAAGCAGGTATCCTGCCTGTATACCGGGCCCTACAATCAAATCGAACCTGCTTATAATGCCATTATGGAGTGGATAACCGCCAATGGGTACACCCCAACCGGAGTCTGTTATGAGTTTTATCTTAACAATCCCGCGGAAACGCCGGAAAATGAACTGTTAACCAGAATCGTCTTTCTTCTCAAGTAAAGGGACTTTTATTAAATAGTTAAAAACAGTTTAGGGGGCTTAGCCTGTCCCCTTAAACTGTTTTGGCAAAATGCTTTTGCAATATAATTGTGATTCTACTGCAAAAAGTTATTAATATTCATTGGCTTGTATAAATATACCGTTCAGCTACATTAAAAGCGACCGAAAAATGTGTAGGGAACGACCCCCGTGTCGTTCCGAATCAGGCTTTGTATATTTATGCAACCCTTATGCAACAAAAAGGGGTTTTCGCGGTGGAGTCAATTGTACAATATCGAGAAGTTTGCTTGAATTGCGAAAATCATTAATACATTTTTCACCATATCAACAAGAACAATAGAACTTTTGTTCTTTTTTCTGTTATACTATTTTTAACCTGAACGAAAGGACTATAATCATGCGAACCGGTACTGCCAACCTCCCTCTGCACGGGGGCAAGTGTCCTGCCTGGCTTTTTACCCACATGAAAGCCTTGAGCAAAGCTATCGTCGAAGTGATTTTAGAAGAAGACGGGCCTGATGAAGTCCTGCGCCGGCTTTCCCATCCATACTGGTTTCAGGCTCTAGGCTGTGTAGTAGGTTTTGACTGGCATTCCTCCGGGGTAACTACCACGGTCTGCGGCGCCTTAAAAGAAGGCCTGGCAGAGGTAGGCCCTCAAGCCGGTCTTTTTGTGGCCGGAGGAAAAGGACGTACCGCCCGTCAGACCCCTTTAGATATTATGAATCATGCTGATCGCCATGGACTAAGCTGCTCAGCCGAAGATTTGGTCTATGCCAGCAAAATCTCGGCCAAGGTAGATAGTGCGGCAGTACAGGATAGCTACGATATCTATCATCATTGCTTTTTCTTTACCCAAGATGGTCACTGGGCGGTTATTCAACAGGGAATGAATGAAGACTTACGGCAAGCGCGTCGTTACCATTGGCTGGGCGATGCTGTAGAATCGTTTACAACAGAGCCCCAGGCCGCTATTTGCTGTGACTTTACGACAGATACCTTAAATCTGGTGGCCAACGAAAATGAAAATATTCGCGAGATTAGCACTCATTTGGTACAGGAAAACCCCGATCGGCTCCTGGCGGAGATAAAACGCTTGCAGGAATCTTCCCTAACTTTACCGACCTGCCATCCTATACCTCGAACAGGCTATCTTAACAAAGCCTTGTATGCCGCTTATGATAAGCATCCGCAGGATTTTGAAGCCCTGCTTAATGTGTCCGGAGTAGGTGCCGGTACCCTGCGGGCACTTTGTCTGGTTGCCGAAGTCGCCTATGGAGCCCGGCCCAGTTTTAGCGATCCGGTACGCTATTCTTTTGCCCATGGTGGCAAAGACGGTTTCCCTTTTCCGGTTAATGAAGCGGATATTGAACAATCCTATACCACACTTGGGCGTGCACTCCGCAAGGCTAAAGCCGGACAACGGGAACAGCTTGATGCCTTAAGAAAGCTGGCCCGGTGGCATAGTGAATCCGTAAAGGTGCAAGCCAGCCCGATTCCTCCTTCCCCTCCCCAACCCGCAAATCTGGAAAAAAGCCCAGTACGGCAGCCGGGATTGTTTGACTTATAAGGTCTTTTTGATGATATCCGGGGCTTTTTGTAACGGATATAACCCGCATGAAAATACTTAATGCGTTCTCGGTAAATTCATAAAATCACCCATCACTGATTCGGAACGACACAGGGGTCGTTCCCTACATTTCTACATTACTGCACAGTTTAAACAAACTACGGCATTATCCACCTGACTTCTCATATTCTTTTCTTACATCCTCTTCGGTCACCTGGCAAAAAAGGCAAAACCGCCTTACTTTAAAATCTGGCTTAAATCCATCTTTGCATAAACCACGCGTTGGACTTCTACACTCTTATCCTGCTCTCGTACAACATAAAATACCGCATAATTCTTTACTGGCAGCAAACGGTATTCTTCTTCTAACGGTTTTGTCAACCTGTATATTTTGTGGGCATAAGGAAACTCCTGTAATAGAAAAATCGAATGGTCGAACGCATCCAGCAACTCTATCGCAGCTTTCGGCGCTTTCAATTGATTAGAAATGTATATAATAATTTCGGCAATGTCCTGTTCAGCAATCGGCAGATAGGTGATCTCATACATTTTCGTTATCTGCCTTTTCCATTAGGGTTTGCCTCAAACGGTTGAAGACTTCTTTATGGGAGAATCGCTGGTTGGTTAGCCTGGCTTGCATCTCAGCCTCCTTGAGTTTAAAATATATTTCACTTTCAAATTGAAGTTTTTCATAGGCTTCAAAACTCATAACAACCATATCGCCATACCCGTTTTTAGTTAAAAATACCGGTTGTGCAGTTTCGTGGACGATTTTGGAAATGTCTGCAAAATTATTTCGTAAATCGGATACCGGTCTAATTTGTAGCATAAAGATAATACCTCCCATTTAAATTTAGTGTGATTTTATCATAATTATGCTAAACCGTGCAAGATATATCAAACTGGTAAATATCCCCTCGTAGCTAGTAACAATATCCCAGAGATAGTTTCTACCAATAACAAGCTATATTTTTTAATCTGCACGAAGCAGTTGGCTGATTTTAAGATTTTTAAAGAGCTTACGAATTTCGTTAATAACCTTTTCAGACGGATCGATTTGATGTAACATGATATTGTGCATCCTTTCTACGTTTGGCCGTGTTTTTGTGGTTATTAACATTGTACCAAACGGGGATGCACTTTTGTGTCAATACCGGTTGTTTTAACTATTATGTCATTGTTTTGTCGGGCTTTTCAGCCGGTTTTTTGGTCATAAAATTGAGTTAATATTAAGAGCTACTAGCAAGTATGAAAGCTATATGACGGCTTAATCGTATTACATTGAAAGAATATTAGGAGATGGGGGTAATATTAATGAATCACAGGAGGTTGGAGCAGCAATTATGGTGTGGGTTATTAGTTGCAGCATTGTTAATGATGGCCGGATGCCAGGCTGGGTCATCAACTGGAGACAAGGATGCTAATCCTGGCGCAATTGCTTTGGCCCAGGAGTTTGCACCTTATAAGGAGATTTCAGTGCAAGATACAGCTATAGTTAAGCCTTATAAGGTCGCACCTGATTTATCCAATGTGATTAATGCTGAACGCTTTGATTTTTCGGATAATGCCCAGGAATCATTAATCAAAAATGGTTTTGTAGTGCTTCCCGCTATGGGCCATGAGTTTTTTATGACTTATGAGATTAACCGTTATGACAATGTGCCTAATTTCATTACCACGGATGCAGTAGTTCATAATTATCATCTCTTTTATTCTCATTTGTTGCAAAATGTTGAACAGCAAGCCTTGATACCGGAATTAAAGAAATTGAATGCCAGTCTATTACAGCGGGCGGAAACGGATTATAAGGATTTAAAGGGCAGTGACTGGGAAAATGCGGCTCGCCGCAATTTAGCTTTTTTTGCCGTAGGCAGTAAACTGTTAAATCCTGATACCAGGATTCCAGCTGCAGTTAAGACCGAGGTCGAACAGGAAATCAGTTTTATTAAAAAGCATGATTCTACTGAACTGTCACCGGTTATGGCCATGGGAACCAAACCGGATCTGATAGAAGGTTTAAAAGAAGATTATACCCAGTATATTCCCCGTGGTCATTATGCTAAAACGGATGATTTGAAAGATTATTTCCAAAGTATGATGTGGTACGGACGTATTACCTTCCGTTTAAAAGATGCTGATGAGACTCGTTCGGCTATTCTCATGACCCTGGCTTTACATAACGGTATTGGTGCCCGGGAGTGGGAAAAAATCTATACAACTACCGATTTTATGGTGGGCAAGAGCGACGATATTGGTTACCACCAGTATATCGAACTGCTGGAACAGGCTTATGGCAAGAATCTAACTCCTAAGAAGATAGCCGAGGATAGCCAGGGTTTTGATAAGTTTCGCCAATTAGCCAAGGATTTGCAAGCGCCGGTTATAAATTCGATTCCTATTTTTGATGCTACTATCCAACCGGATCGGGATAAGGAAGTCTTAGGATTCCGTTTTATGGGCCAACGATATACTCTAGATGCAGAAATTTTCCAGCATTTGATTTACCGTGAGGTAAGCGAAAACCTGGCCGGTGAACGGCGTATGTTGCCCAGTGGTCTAGATGTTCCGGCTGCCATAGGCTCGGACACCGCCGAAACTGTATTGAAAAAACAAGGTGCTTTTGAGTTTAAAAAATACAGCACCAATATGGCAAAAATGCAAAAATATATTGCCGGACTTAATGATGAGTGGCACCAAAACCTGTACTGGTCATGGTTATATACTTT
>NZ_JAQVZX010000018.1:30558-34351 GCF_028707975.1 Syntrophomonas sp. | reverse complement strand
GCAATGAACTCAAATTCAGGCAATTTACTCCAGGAGATAATGAGATGATGGAGTTTTTGTCTAATAAAAACACAACAGCTCTACGGGATCGGGTTTCTCTCTGGGAATTACTCCGGCGCCCGGAACTTGGCATTCAAGATTATGTAGAAATAGGGTGGCTGCGCGATAATGATTCCGATATACTGGAACAATTGGAGATCCAGGCCAAATACGAAGGTTATATTGAAAAGCAAAAGGAACAGGTCAAGCGTTTCGAAAAACTGGAAAACAAACAAATACCCCCTGACCTTAATTATGATGAAGTTTACGGTTTGTCCAAGGAAGCAGTGCAGAAATTATCCATGATTTTGCCAGCTTCGGTAGGCCAGGCCTCAAGGATTGCCGGGGTTAATCCGGCAGATATAAATGTACTTTTAATATTTTTGGAAAAGAAAAGAAGGAAATAAGAGGTTGATGTGGAATATAAAGTAAAAGTCTTTAAGGAAATGCTTTTAGAGGAGAATACCAAGCATAATATGGTAAGTCGCAAGAGCCTGCCCGTTGAATTGGATAAGCATATAGAGGATAGCCGCAGTTTATTAAAGTTTATGGATTTAAAAGGAGGCAGGGTGGTAGATATTGGTAGCGGTGCCGGCTTCCCTGGACTGGTATTAGCCATCTTTTGTCCGGAGGGGGAGTTTCTTCTGCTGGAATCAGATCTTAAAAAGACCGAGTTTTTACAGGCGGTCATCAGCCGCAGTGGAATGAAGAACTGCCAGGTGCTGCGCAGGAGGATAGAGGCGGTGGGGCGCAGCGATTTGCGCGGCGGCTTTGATTTTTGCAGCTGTCGGGCTCTGGCCACGATGAGTGTTGTGCTGGAATATGGCCTACCCTTGCTACGTATCGGCGGAAAGCTTTTACTGTGGAAAGGAAAGAATTATTCCCGGGAAATTGAGCAGGCAGCCAACGCCCTGGAGATACTGGGGGGAAGAGTAGTTGACAACTATGCTTATAGCTTGATGTCGGAATGGGATAGGGCCATAGTAGTGGTAGAAAAGGAGCAACCTACCCCCGAGAAATACCCAAGGAGGGTGGGGATTCCAGCCAAACGGCCTTTATAGGGAGGGATACCAATGGTATTAAAACAGCTGGAAAGACTACTGGGGAAAAGCAGTGAGGTGAAGGTGACAGGAATACCGGTGGAAAAACTCTACCCTAACCCCTTTCAACCCCGTAAGGATTTCGATGAAAGGGAACTGATGGAACTTGCCCAGTCGATTGAGGCTTATGGGATAATTCAACCGATTATTGTCCGACCACGGGAAGAGGGCTTTCAAATAATTGCGGGAGAACGCAGATTTAGAGCCTGTTGCCTGTTGGGGATAAGAGAGATTCCGGCCATAATTCAAGAGATGGATGATGAAAAGGTAGCCACCGTCTCCCTGATAGAAAACCTGCAAAGACGAGAATTGAATTATTTTGAGGAAGCTAACGCATATAGCAAACTAATTAATGGCTTTGGATTAACCCAGGAGGAACTGGCGCGAAAGATAGGGAAGAGTCAGGCGGCTATTGCCAATAAGATTAGGCTTTTAAAACTTCCCCTTTCGGTGCGAAGCCTAATTCTACCGGAACGTATAAGTGAGAGACATGCTAGAGCTTTACTAAAATTGAATTCAGCGGAGATGCAATTGGAAGTAGTTAAACAGATTTACGAGAAAGAACTAACTGTAAAGGAAACGGAAGAACTGGTGGATGGTGTCAGTCGCAATAACATTCCCCAGGAAATAGGAAGCAGACCCAAAGGGCAGAGTGTTTCCATGGTAATAAGGGATGCTCGCATTTTTTTGAATACCATCAGAGAAACGGTTAAACGAGCGCGGCAGACGGGCATTGACATTGTTATGGTGGAAAAGGATGTGGACAGTGAATATGAAATTACCATAAGGATTGGAAAACACAAAAAAAATCAGCAATTAGCTCTATAAAAAAAGGAATTCGAAGCGGGAATACCCGCTTTTTTTGTTTTGGGGAAGGAATAAGAGTTTAGACAGGCGAAATAAGAATTGCAGCTTGGGAAAGGTGGACAAGGTTAATGGCAAAGATTATTGCAATAGCAAATCAAAAAGGGGGTGTAGGCAAAACAACTACCGCCGTAAATCTGGCGGCTAGTATTGCCATGGTGGGCCAGAAGGTGCTGCTTATAGATTGTGATCCTCAGGGAAATGCCAGCAGTGGTCTGGGCGTTAACCGGAAGCGGCTGAAGAACTGCGTTTATAATTGGCTGGTGGAAGGCCTGCCGGCCAAGGAGATAATTACCGCGACTGATGTTGATGGATTGGAAATAATGCCGGCAACCATTCAACTGGCTGGAGCTGAGGTGGAACTGGCAGCACGGGAGAACCGGGAATGTTACCTGGAGAAGGCGCTTTCCCCCATTAGGGAGGCCTATGATTATATATTCCTGGATTGTCCTCCATCGTTGGGACTCTTGACAATAAATGCGCTGGCAGCCTGCAATTCGGTTCTGATTCCGCTGCAATGTGAGTACTATGCCCTGGAGGGCTTGAGCCAGCTTATGGATACTATTTTATTAGTAAGAAAAAGATTGAATAGAGCTTTGAAACTTGAGGGAATAGCCTTGACCATGTTTGATGGACGAACCAATTTGGCCATACAGGTTGTCGATGAAGTTAAACGCTATTTTCCTAAAGAATTATACAAGACCATTATTCCTCGTAATGTCAGGCTTAGTGAAGCCCCCAGTCATGGGCAGCCAGCGGTTATTTATGACCCGCGATCAAGAGGAGCCGAGGAATATCGGGAACTGGCCATGGAGGTGTTGGAACGTGCAGAAAAAGGGAAGAGGCCTTGGTAGAGGACTGGAAGCGCTATTATCCAGCGATTTAAATTTTGACGAGGGGCTGGAAGTGGCACAGATCGGGGTGGAAGAGATTGTACTGCGCAAAGAGCAACCGCGCAAGAGTTTTGACGACGAGTCCCTTATAGAACTGGCAGACTCAATCAAGGAGCATGGTTTGCTGCAACCGATCATTGTTAGACCGAGGCAGGATGGCTTTGAGCTGATAGCGGGTGAGCGGCGTTGGCGAGCGGCTAAAATTGCCGGTTTACAGCAGGTTCCGGCTCTAGTAAGGGAAATGGATGATCTTCAGGCTGCTGAAGTATCCCTGGTGGAGAATATACAGAGAGATGACCTGACCGCCATGGAAGAGGCCATGGCCTATAGGTACATGATGGAAAACTATGCCTATACTCAGGAAAGACTGGCTGAAAAAATTGGGAAGAGCCGGGCTCATGTAGCAAACATGGTTAGAATTCTTGCCCTTCCTGAGCCGGTATTAAGGATGCTGGAGAGTCGGCAGCTAACGGCAGGACATGCCCGGGCCATTTTATCTTTGGAAAGCGCAGCAGAGCAGATCGTAGCGGCACAGGAGGTTGTTTCTGGGAGGATTTCGGTCAGAGAAACCGAAAAAAAGGTTAAGGCGCGAAGAGAAAGAAGGAAAGCAGAAAAAAAAAGAGACCCGGAAATTGCGGAGCTGGAAGAAAGAATGGAAAATTTTTTTAGTACCCGGGCGAAAGTGCATAAGAAGGGTAGGGGGGGAACAATAGAGATTAGTTTTTATAGCCTGGAGGATCTGGACAGAATCGTTGAACTTATTGGCTTAGATTGAAATTACCTGTTGGTTAAAACATAAAAAATTCGGCAATTCTCAATACAAGAAGCAGAATGTTTCACGTGAAACATTCTGCTTCTGCTGCTTCTGCTGCTTCTGCTGCTTCTGCTGCTTCTGCT